>NZ_QPEL01000098.1:0-95629 GCF_008368965.1 Bacillus sp. AY2-1
ACGGTAGCTCGTCGGGCTCATAACCCGAAGGTCGCAGGTTCAAATCCTGTCCCCGCAACCAAATGGTCCCGTGGTGTAGTGGTTAACATGCCTGCCTGTCACGCAGGAGATCGCCGGTTCGACCCCGGTCGGGACCGCCATTTTAATAAGGCTCGGTAGCTCAGTCGGTAGAGCAGAGGACTGAAAATCCTCGTGTCGGCGGTTCGATTCCGTCCCGAGCCACCATTTTGAAGTCGCAAGCCGGCTTAGCTCAATTGGTAGAGCAACTGACTTGTAATCAGTAGGTTGGGGGTTCAAGTCCTCTAGCCGGCACCACTTTCAAAATGAGCCATTAGCTCAGTTGGTAGAGCATCTGACTTTTAATCAGAGGGTCGAAGGTTCGAATCCTTCATGGCTCACCATTTTCAATTTTATGCGGGTGTAGTTTAGTGGTAAAACAAGAGCCTTCCAAGCTCTGGTCGAGAGTTCGATTCTCTTCACCCGCTTTTCAATTATGGGCCTATAGCTCAGCTGGTTAGAGCGCACGCCTGATAAGCGTGAGGTCGATGGTTCGAGTCCATTTAGGCCCACCATAATTGTTCCGCAGTAGCTCAGTGGTAGAGCTATCGGCTGTTAACCGATCGGTCGTAGGTTCGAGTCCTACCTGCGGAGCCATATTTATAGAGAAGTACCCAAGTGGCTCAAGGGGCTCCCCTGCTAAGGGAGTAGATCGCGAACGCGGTGCGAGGGTTCGAATCCCTTCTTCTCTGCCAGAACTGGCCCGTTGGTCAAGTGGTTAAGACACCGCCCTTTCACGGCGGTAACACGGGTTCGAATCCCGTACGGGTCATACTAAAAGAGATAGCATAATCTGCTATCTCTTTTTTGTTGTGTATAGATATAGAAGAAGCTATGACAGATTATAAATAATAAGTTTAAAATAGGATTACCTTTTCTCATACATAAGAAAAGGTAATCCTATTTTTTGAATATGTTTTAACTTTCTATTGAATGTTCATCTTGTTTAATAACAACATGACTATATGCGGAGTGAAGAGTTTTGTAGCCTAAAAGTGCAATAGTTAAGGCAAGGCCTCCTGCTATAATAGCCACATTAAATCCTACATGGGCTCCAAAGTTATCAATAACTAAACCAGCTATCGCTGATCCTAGGGAGACTCCAATTCCAAGTCCTGTAATTGCCCAAGTCATTCCTTCGGTTATCTTTGATTCAGGTACGATTTTTTCCACAAGCCCCATAGTAATAATCATAGTAGGAGCGACAGATAGCCCTGCAAAGAAAACAATAACTACTAGCCAAGTAATACTGTTTACAAAAACTAGTGGCAGCATTGTTATCATGGAAAGTGTGACCGCTATTAAAAACTGATTATAGGGTGGGGTATTGAGTTTAAGAGTACCGAAAATAAGGCCTGCCAGGCATGAACCGATTGCATAGACAGAAAGTACAAAGCTAGCAGCTACTGTGTTTCCTTGCTGCTCAGCAAAAGCTACACTAACGACATCTATTGTGCCGAAGATAGTACCTATAGCAATGAGTGTGAATACTAGTACTCGCAAAGAACCAATTTTAAATACTGTTCCGTTGTTTGTAATGTCGCGAGGGTGTACAGGCGGTTCTGTGCTTTTTTGCATAGTAAATAGGCATACCCCGATTGTAAGAAAAACAGATGATAAAAGTGGCGCTGCTTCTGGGAAGAACATAACACTTAAACTGACAGATAATACAGGACCAATTATGAAGCAAATTTCGTCGACGACCGATTCGAAGGAAAATGCTGTATGCAATTTATGGGATCCGCGGTATAGTTTAGTCCAACGTGCACGTACCATAGCTGACATATTTGGCATACAACCTGCACATAAAGCGGATAGAAATAGCGTCCAATAAGGAGCTTCATATTTCGTACATAGAAGTAAGAGGATTGTAAAGAAAACGCTAATACCTGTAGTCGGAAGAAGTATGCGAGATTGCCCTAATTGATCAGCCATCCGAGAAATATGAGGAGCTAGTAAAGCTGATGATAATGTAAAGGTAGCTGCAACAGCTCCAGCAAGCCAATAGTCACCACTTACTTGAGATAACATGGTAACAATACCAATACCCATCATTGATATGGGCATACGAGCTATAAATCCTGCTAATGAGAATTCTTTTGTACCAGGAGCACTGAAAATCTCACGGTAGGAATTAAACATGATAATCACCACAATATTTGACGTGTACATATACATTCTTCATTCTTTTAACTCCTCCTCTGTTTCATTAATACCTTCTATAAAAAGGGACAGTGAGTCAATGTAGGGTATAGGTAAGAAGTTATATTATCTTGTAAGCTAGAAATAATTGACATACGCACCGTATGCCAATATCATATTAACATACGGAGCGTATGTCAATTGAAATGTTTTATCTCTGGATAGAGCCGATGTTTAAAGGAGTTATTCTTTTATATAGAGAACGATACTATAGTGCAATTCATTTTGAATAAAGAGAATGAATAGAAGTAGGAGGAAAAGATGATTAAAAAAACGAGAGCAGAAA
This sequence comes from Bacillus sp. AY2-1, assembly GCF_008368965.1. NCBI lineage: Bacteria > Bacillati > Bacillota > Bacilli > Caryophanales > Bacillaceae > Bacillus > Bacillus sp. AY2-1. Next base: position 2,546 of record NZ_QPEL01000098.1, read on the forward strand.
TGATTACTGAAACACGTGCTAAATTGCTGTGGGCAGCAAGAGAGGCTTTTGGTACAGTTGGATATGTAAATACGTCTATGGATGATTTTACAGCATCTGTCGGTTTAACACGTGGTGCAATTTATCATCATTTTGGTGATAAAAAAGGATTGTTAGAAGCAGTTGTAAAAGAAATTGATATGGAAATGGATAATAAATTAGGGAAAGTATCAGATGAAGCGGAAGGAAAATGGGAAGGGTTTGTTGGGCGTTGTCGTGCATATTTAACGATGGCACTTAATCCAGAAATTCAGCGAATCGTACTTCGAGATGCACCAGCAGTATTAGGAACTAGTTATTATCAATCATCACAGTCACAATGTTTAGTGACGATGGCCGAGATGCTTCAGCAATTAATGAAGGACTGTATTATTGAAAAGACGGACTGTGAAGCTTTAGCAAGATTTATAAATGGCGGACTAGTGGACCTTGCTTGTTGGATTGCGAATTCTGAAGATGCAGAGGCACGGTTGTCTAAAGCTTTGCATAGCCTATCACTTATATTGAATGGTTTATTATTAGAAAAGAATGCATAATTTTAACGGATATTTTTTAATATATAGTAATGATTAAAAGGGAGGTGATAAAGTATAGGCTAATTCATTTATTTAACCGTATTCTATATAAGCTAATTGACGTCCATCTTGTAAGGGAATGATGTGATCAGTCAGTTTAATCTTATAATGTGATTACATTTTTTGTGAATGTTAGGATTTTTATTATAGAAAGTGAATTTAGTTACAGTGAGTAATTGAATCATACATTTTTATTCACAATCTAAAGAAAACACCTAATTTGGTATGGATTCCACACCTGATCTAACAACTTTACACTCTATGTGAAAAAGTTCACAAATAGGTCATAAATTGTGAAGTAATTCACAATAATACGTGCTACAATATGAATGTAAAGAAGTTAAACAACATTAAATTAGTATTTTAATTAATTACTTAAACAATCATAAAAAAATATATGTGAACAATAGAGAGGGGAAATTACCATGAAAAAAGGTATCAATCGTGTAGTATTAGTAGGAACAGGAGCTGTAGGTTGTAGTTACGCTTACTCAATGATCAACCAAGGTGTAGCTGAAGAATTCGTATTAGTAGATGTTAATGAAGCAAAAGCAGAAGGGGAAGCAATGGACTTAAGCCATGCGGTACCATTCTCTCCATCACCAACAAAAGTTTGGAGCGGTAGCTATGCAGATTGTAAAGATGCAGATCTAGTTGTTATCACTGCTGGGTTACCACAAAAGCCAGGTGAAACTCGTTTAGACTTAGTTGAGAAAAATACAAAGATCTTTAAACAAATCGTTCGCGGCATTATGGATAGCGGATTCGATGGAATCTTCTTAATCGCAACTAACCCGGTTGATATTTTAACTTACGTAACTTGGAAAGAATCTGGTTTACCGAAAGAGCGCGTAATCGGTTCTGGTACTACTTTAGACTCTGCTCGTTTCCGTTACATGTTAGGTGACTACTTAGATGTAGATCCACGTAACGTTCATGCTTACATCGTTGGTGAGCACGGTGACACTGAACTTCCAGTATGGAGCCACGCTACTATCGGTGTACAAAAACTAGAAACAATCTTAGCTAACAACGAACAGTACAAACAAGAAGACTTAGATAAAATCTTCGAAAATGTACGTGATGCAGCTTACCATATCATCGAACGTAAAGGTGCAACTTACTACGGAATCGGTATGTCACTACTTCGTGTAACTAAAGCGATCTTAAACAACGAGAACAGCGTATTAACTGTATCTGCATACCTTGAAGGTCAATACGGTGAGAAAGATGCTTACGTAGGTGTTCCAGCTGTTATTAACCGCGAAGGTGTACGTGAAATCGTAGAACTTGAGCTAAATGAAGAAGAAAAAGCGAAATTCGCTCATTCTGTAAAAGTATTAAAAGAAACTATGGCACCAGTACTATAATTAATTGCTAAATAATCCGGAAGTGGGGACCTGCTTCTTACTTCTGGATTTATATATAATTCAATATAAATTCCTTTTCCGGTTTCCCTTGTATATCCCCAATATACCCCTTTTGCTGGATAAGGGTCATTTATAGAAAAGAGCACTCTATTTTATATAGAGTGCTCTTTATGATTATTTTTTAGGTGTTAAACCTAACTTCTTTAAAATATCTGTCAGTGTACCGCTTTTTGATTTTTCTACAGGTGTTTGTGATTTAGATGCATCTGGACCTTTTTTCAAGAAGTTCTTTTCAACGAAGCGAATATCTTTTTCGTCGACAATTCCATCTTTATTAAGATCTCCGTCTTTTACAGTTAGTCCTTTTTTAATGTAGTTGCTAGCGATAATTTCAGCATCTTTAATATCGATTACTTTATCACCATTTACATCGCCGGCAAGGTTTTCGTCAGGTCTTGCATAATAATATTGGCCAAGCAGCTTACCGTCTTTTTCAGTACCAAGTTTCGTTGTTAGGCGGCTTGAAATGAGTTACTCGATGTTTCTGAATCACTGAAATAGGCAAATACACCTCCGAATGTAAGGGATAAACCAAGTGAAGCGGTGACAACTCCCATTCCTACTTTTTGTTTTAATGACATAAAAAAGCCCTCCTAGTTAAATTTTCATAGTGACCGTTCGCAACAAGGATAAATAAGTAAACATAGTAGTCCACTATGAATTATAGTTACGGAAGATCTAAGTTCTTTATTGAGAGCGAGTATATGCTTATGAATTTTGCATTTCAATAAAATTGTGACAAAAAATGTTGAGAAACATTTTTTTATGAAAGATTATTTTGTTTTGATTTTGAATGAAAAATAGCATGAAAAATAGGATAAATCTAATAAAATAAAGGTTGAGAAAAAATAATAGGTAAAAATATAGAAGAATAAAAAAGCGTTTTCAATGAATATTCGTCAAAATTCGATATTTTACACGGAAATGTGAAGAAAAACTAACATTTTTAAGAAAAAAACGAATATTTTTTATAAATTAACAAGGATATTGCAGTTTTTCGCAGAAATAGTTAAAGTATAAAAAATTCTGTCATCTAAGTGAGGTGAGCATATTGAGTGTAATAAATTGTGAAGAAGTGAAACGAGATGAGTTTCATACAGAAAAGTACTATGAAAGTTATAACATCTTTGGCGCACATGTTGTGACGGAAGATGAGATTCAAGGGGTACGATTTACAGTGTGGGCTCCTCATGCGAAAGCAATGAGTGTTGTTGGAGATTTTAATGAGTGGGATTATGAGCAACATAAAATGCTACAAGTGACAGAAGAAGGCATTTGGTCCTTGTTTATACCGCATATTAAAGAAGGAGAAATATATAAATATGCGATTGAAACGTTGGCTGGTGACGTCATTTTAAAGGCAGATCCGTATGCTGTATATGCAGAAGTAAGACCGAATACGGCATCTGTAGTTTTTGATATAAAGGGATATGAATGGAATGATAAAAACTGGACTCGTAAGAAAAAGAAAAAAACGATTTATAAAGAAGCGATGACAGTTTATGAATTACATTTTGGTTCTTGGAAAAAGAAAGAAGATGGAACGCTGTATTCTTACAGGGAAATGGTAGAAGAGCTCATCCCGTATGTGGTGGAACATCAATTTACACATATTGAAATTATGCCGCTTGTTGAGCATCCATATGATCGTTCTTGGGGATATCAAGGAACGGGATATTATGCAGCGACGAGTAGATTTGGTACGCCGCATGATTTAATGTATTTTGTCGACGAATGTCATAAATATGGAATCGGTGTCATTTTAGATTGGGTGCCGGGGCACTTTTGTAAAGATGCTCACGGTTTATATTTGTTTGATGGCACACCGACCTATGAATATAAAGATAAAGATGTACAAGAAAATCCAGTATGGGGAACTGTCAATTTTGATTTAGGGAAGAGAGAGGTACGTAATTTCTTAATTTCAAATGCGTTATTTTGGATGAGATATTTCCATATTGATGGTTTCAGAGTAGATGCAGTTGCGAACATGTTGTACTGGAATAAAGAAGGACAAGAGCAAAGTAATGAGCATGCTGTTTCATTTTTAAGAGAGTTAAATGAAGCAGTGTTTGCAGAGGATGAAGATTTTCTTATGACGGCAGAAGATTCAACAGCTTGGCCACTTGTAACAACTCCAACGTATGAAGGTGGGCTTGGATTCAATTACAAATGGAACATGGGCTGGATGAATGATGTACTGAAATATATGGAGTGTGCGCCTGAATATAGGAAACACATTCATGAGAAAATGACGTTTTCTTTACTATATGCGTACTCTGAAAACTTCATATTACCACTTTCTCATGATGAAGTGGTTCATGGGAAAAAGTCGTTATTAAATAAAATGCCAGGTGATTACTGGGATAAGTTTGCTCAGCTTCGTTTATTATATGGATATTTCTTTACTCACCCAGGAAAGAAGTTGCTTTTCATGGGAGGAGAATTCGGACAGTTTGATGAGTGGAAAGACCTTGAAGATTTAGATTGGAATTTACATGATTTTGAAATGCATCGTTATATGCATGATTACTTTAAAGAGCTCATAGCATTGTATAAGCGCTCAAAACCACTTTGGCAGCTTGACCATTCACCTGAAGGCTTTCAGTGGATTGATGCTAATAATAATGAGCAAAGTATTTTCTCTTTTATCCGCCAAGGGGATAAACAAGAAGATGCGTTAGTTGTCGTATGTAATTTTACGAAAGCTACATATGAAAACTATAAAGTAGGTGTACCAGATTTCGAGTATTATAACGAGATTTTAAACAGTGATGCTGAGCAATATGGCGGTTCGGGGCAAGTGAATAAGAAACGTCTTAAGACGATTCTAGAACCGTACCATAATCAAGCAGCACATGTAGAGATTACAATTCCACCATTTGGCGTATCCATATTACGACCAGTGAAGACGAGAAAGGGGAGCAAAAAACAAGATGGCTCAAAAACAAAAGTGCGTAGCAATGTTACTAGCAGGGGGAAAAGGTAGTCGTTTAAGTGCATTAACAAAAAATTTAGCCAAGCCAGCTGTTCCATTTGGTGGTAAATATCGCATTATTGATTTTACGCTAAGTAACTGTGCGAATTCTGGTATTGAAACGGTTGGGATTTTAACACAATATCAACCACTTGAACTTCATAATTATATCGGAATTGGAAATGCGTGGGATTTAGACCGAGTAAACGGTGGAGTCACAGTATTACCTCCTTATGCGGAGTCTTCAGGGGTGAAGTGGTATACAGGTACGGCAAGTGCCATTTATCAAAATTTAAACTATTTAAGTCAGTATGAACCGGAGTATGTTCTTATTTTATCAGGCGACCATATTTATAAAATGGATTACAGTAAGATGCTAGATTACCATATTGAGAAAGAATCGGACGTATCCATTTCTGTTATTGAAGTACCTTGGGATGAAGCGAGTCGCTTTGGCATTATGAATACAAATGAAGAGATGGAGATTGTTGAGTTTGAAGAGAAACCACAATTTCCAAGAAGTAATCTTGCATCAATGGGAATTTATATTTTTAACTGGGCAATTTTGAAAGAGTATTTAGAGATGGATGCAAGAAATCCTGAATCTAGTAATGATTTCGGAAAAGATGTACTTCCACTTTTATTAGATGAAGGGAAGAAGCTAATGGCGTATCCATTTGAAGGATATTGGAAAGATGTTGGAACGGTGAAAAGCTTATGGGAAGCGAATATGGATTTACTTCGCGATGAAACATCGCTGAATTTAAACGATCGTAATTGGCGTATTTATTCTGTGAATCCAAATGAGCCACCTCAATATATTGCAGAAAAGGCAAAAGTAGAAGAATCACTTATTAACGAAGGATGCGTCATTGAAGGGGACGTGAAGCATTCTGTGTTATTCCAAGGGGTGACGGTGGAAGAAGGTAGTATGGTTATTGATTCTGTCGTTATGCCAGGAGCAAAGATTGGTAAAAATGTTGTGATTGAAAGAGCGATCGTTGGTTCGGAAATGGTTATTGAAGATGGAACAATTATTCGTCCAGAAAAAAATGTCGACGATGTAGTACTCATTGCTGAAGGGAAATAGAAAAGGGGGATGAAATGAATGGGAGAAAAAATGTTAGGAATTATTAATGCAACGGGAAGTTTTCCTTCCTTAAAGAAAGTAACAGGGCATCGTTCATTAGCGGCGTTACCGTTTGGGGGCCGTTACCGACTCATTGATTTCATGCTTTCAAATATGGTGAATTCTAATATTCATAGTGTAGCGGTTTTTACAAGTCATAAAAATCGCTCACTAATGGACCATGTTGGTTCAGGAAAACAGTGGGATTTAGATAGAAAACGAGACGGACTATTTTTATTCCCGCCAAATTGCCAATGTGACCAAGATGAGTTTGGGTCTTTTGCACACTTTAGAAGACATATTGATTATTTTCTAAGAAGCAGAGAAGAGTACGTTGTTATTACGAATAGCCATCTCGTAACAGCATTAAATTTCCAGGCGGTGTTAGAGCGACATATACATACGGCAGCTGATATTACGGAAGTTTGCCATGAAGGGGTTTCGCTTCAAACATACGTGTTAAAGAAACAATTATTGTTAGATTTATTTGAGACATATAAAGATGTGGAGCAATACAGTTTATTTGATGTAGTGAGAGAAAAGCGCGGAAAATCACTGCATATTGCTACGTATGAGCATACAGGATATGTAGCTATTATTGATTCGATTGAAAGTTACTATAAACATAGCTTAGAAATTTTGCAGCCTGCTATTTGGAAGCAATTATTTAAGAAAGAAGCGCCGATCTTTACGAAAGTAAAAGATGAGCCGCCAACTCGTTATCTAAAGGGTGCAGTCGTGAAAAATACAATGATTGCAAATGGCAGTATTATTGAAGGGGAAGTCGAAAACAGTGTTGTTTCCCGTTCGGTTAAAATTGGAAAAGGTTCAATTATTCGTAACAGTATTATTATGCAAAAGAGCCAAATTGGAGATAACTGTATAATAGACGGTGTTATTATTGATAAAGACGTGAAAATTGGCGACGGTGTCGTATTAAAAGGAAACATCGATGAGCCATATGTTGTAGAAAAAGGAAGCGTACAAAACAGTACGATTAATAGTTATTCCTAAAGAATCAGTGGGGGCTTTTTCTCCCACTGATTAAAGTTTTAATTTAAATGAAAACTCGAAGGGAGGAAGCTGCAAGAGGAGTATAAAAACTTTTCGCGCAGTGGGACAACAAGTGAATATTTTATTTGCAGTATCAGAATGTGTACCGTTTGTGAAATCGGGAGGATTAGCTGATGTAGCGGGTGCGCTCCCAAAAGAGCTGAAAAAATTAGGAGTGGACGTTCGTATTATACTTCCGAATTATAGTCTCATTCCGCAAAAGTTAAGAGATGGATGTACGTTACATAAAGTAATTAACGTCCCGCTTGGGTGGAGAAATCAATATTGCGGAATTTTAAAAGGTGAGCAAGACGGAATTACGTATTACTTAATAGATAATGAATATTATTTTAAGAGAGATTCTCTGTATGGTCATTATGATGACGGGGAGCGTTTTTCTTATTTCTCAAAAGCAGTGTTAGAGTGTATTCCGCATCTTGATTTTGAAGTGGATGTTCTTCATAGCCACGATTGGCATACGGCTATGGTTAATTTCTTACTTCGTGAAAAGTATCAAGATAACCCGTTATATGAGCGTATTAAAACGGTATATACGATTCACAACTTGCAGTTCCAAGGAGTATTTCCTTCTGAAGTGATGTACGACTTGTTAGAGCTTGGTGATGAATATTTTCATAGTGAGCAGCTAGAGTTTTATGGAAACATAAACTTTATGAAAGGCGGTATTATCGCTTCGGATCAAATTACAGCGGTGAGCCCGACGTATAAAGAAGAAATTCAATATGAATTTTTCGGTGAGAAGTTAGATGGATTACTGAGAAAATATAATGATAAGCTTAGTGGCATTGTAAATGGTATTGATACGAGCGTATATAATCCAGAAACGGATTCATATATTAAGGCTCAGTATGATGCAGAGTCATTATATGAAAAGAGTGAAAATAAACGCGCTTTGCAGCGTTATTTTGGTTTGCCAGAAAAAGAGGATACACCAATTATTTCAATGGTAACGAGATTAACGAAGCAAAAAGGTCTTGATTTAGTACGCACTGTATTCCGCGAAATAATGGAAGAAGATGTACAATGTATTATTTTAGGTTCAGGTGATTCGGAATATGAGCAATTCTTTGAGTGGATGGCATATGAGTATCCGGAGAAGGTAAAAGTTTATATCGGATTTAATGAAGAATTAGCGCACCAAGTGTATGCGGGAAGCGATTTATTTTTAATGCCATCGCTGTTTGAACCGTGTGGACTTGGACAACTTATCGCATTGGCGTACGGTACGATTCCAATTGTAAGAGAAACAGGTGGATTAAACGATACGGTACATTCTTATGATGAAGAAACAGGCGAAGGAAATGGTTTCAGTTTCACGAACTTTAATGCACATGACATGCTGCATACGGTTCACCGTGCAATTGAATTTTATCACGATAAACCAGTGTGGGAGCAGCTTGTAAAACAAGCGATGACTGAAGATTATAGCTGGAGGCAATCGGCTCTTGCTTATAAGGAATTGTATAAAAGTCTCATGGAATAACATGTAGGTGGTGAAAAAATGTTTACTCATGTTGAAAGTTTTAAATCAACTTTTCTAGAAAAGTTAGAGACGATGTATGGGAAAAGTTTCAAAGATTCTACAAATCGTGATCAATATAATACGCTCGGCCATATGGTACGTGAGTATATGAATAGTCAATGGATTGCAACGAACGAGAGTTATCGATCAGGAGAGCAAAAGCAAATGTATTACTTGTCTATTGAGTTTTTGCTTGGACGTTTGCTTGGAAGTAACATCTTGAATTTAGGTATTAGAGATGTATGCGAGCAGGGGTTATCTGAACTAGGGATTTCGTTACAAGAGTTAGAAGAAGTGGAAGCAGATGCAGGCCTTGGTAACGGTGGACTTGGACGCTTAGCAGCCTGTTTTCTTGATTCACTTGCATCTTTAAACTTACCAGGACACGGCTGTGGAATTCGTTATAAACATGGTTTGTTTGATCAGAAAATTGTTGATGGTTATCAAGTTGAATTTCCAGAACAGTGGCTTCTTCATGAAAACGTATGGGAAGTAAGAAGACATGATCAAGCTGTAGAAGTAAGTTATTTTGGCAGTGTTGAACCGCTAGAAATTGACGGGCGTTTAGAGTTTAGGCATACAAATGCAGAAGTCATTATGGCGGTGCCATATGATGTGCCGGTAGTAGGCTATGAGACGAGTACTGTAAATACACTTAGACTTTGGAATGCTGAACCAGTTCCTTTCCCGCAAAACTGCAAAGATATTTTGAAATATAAGCGCGAAACAGAGGCTGTATCGGAGTTTTTATATCCAGATGATACGCATGATGAGGGAAAAATACTTCGTTTAAAACAACAGTATTTCCTCGTATCAGCAAGTTTGCAAAATATCGTTCGAATGCATAGAGAAAGATATGGTGACCTTCGTCAACTACATGAAAAAATTGCGATTCACATTAACGATACACATCCGGTTTTAGCAATTCCAGAACTGATGCGTATTTTACTAGACGAAGAAAAGTTAACATGGGAAGAAGCTTGGCACATAACGACGCAGACGATTTCTTATACGAATCATACGACGTTATCAGAAGCGCTCGAAAAGTGGCCAATTCACATTTTTAAACCATTATTACCGAGAATTTATATGATTATTGAAGAGATTAATGAACGTTTCTGTCATGAACTTTGGGAACGTTATCCTTATGAATGGCATCGCATTGAAGACATGGCAATTATTGCGCATGATCTTGTGAAAATGGCTCATTTAGCAATTGTCGGTAGCCATAGCGTAAACGGTGTAGCAAAAATTCATACGGAAATATTAAAGCAGCGGGAAATGCGATTGTTTTATGAATTTTATCCAGATAAGTTTAATAATAAGACGAATGGAATTGCTCATAGGCGCTGGCTTATGAAAGCAAATCCACAGTTAACAAATCTCATTTCAGAGGCGATTGGACCAGAATGGAAGAAAGAACCGATTAAGCTTCAATCGTTGCAAACAGTTCAATATGATGCTAGTTTCCAAGAGAAGTTTGCAGAGGTAAAACAAGAGCGTAAAGAGATTTTAGCGGAGCGCATTCAGAATACAATGGGGATTACGATTGATCCAAATTCTATTTTTGATGTGCAAGTGAAAAGATTACATGCTTACAAACGACAATTATTAAATGTTCTTCATATTTTATATTTGTATAACCGTTTGAAAGAGGATGCTAGTTTTACATTTTATCCGCGTACTTTTATTTTTGGAGCGAAAGCATCACCTGGTTATTATTACGCGAAAAAAATTATTAAATTAATAAATGAACTCGCAAGAAAAGTAAATAATGATCCGTATGTTAGTCAATATATGAAAGTTATCTTTCTAGAAAACTATCGAGTTTCTTTAGCTGAAGATATATTCCCGGCGGCGGATGTAAGTGAGCAAATTTCAACGGCGAGTAAAGAAGCATCGGGAACAGGCAATATGAAATTTATGATGAATGGTGCGATTACACTTGGAACGCTAGACGGAGCTAACGTTGAAATAAAAGACCGGGTCGGTGATGATAACTGTTTCATTTTCGGTTTAACAGCAGAAGAGGTTCTTCATTACCATCAAAATGGTGGATATCGTGCAAGTGACTATTATCACCACAATAGGCACATTAAAAAAATAGTAGATCAATTAACAAATGGTTTCTTTGCACAATCGGGTGCTGAATTTGAAGCGATCTATGATTCTCTCGTTATTCAAAATGATGAATATTTCGTTCTGCGAGATTTTGGTCCATATGCTGAAAGACAAGAAGCTGTTGGTAGAGCTTATGAGAACCGAACAAAGTGGCTAGAAATGTCGATTTTAAATATTGCACAGTCTGGTCATTTTGCGAGTGATCGAACGATTTTGCAGTACAGCAATGAAATTTGGGGTATTGGTAATGCAGTTAAACAGTTTTAAAGAGGTTGCTACGTTGGGGGATATATTATCGATTTACTAACAAAAATTGATATTAATAAATAAAACGAGCTTACTTTTTTAAGCTCGTTTTATTTATTTTGCTTAAGAAAGAAATGGAATAGTGGTATATATTATACCTGCCCCATCATACTCTCCTGTCGCAAAGTATGAAAATGTAAAGAAACCTGTGACCGTAAAAATTACAATAAGAAAAAGTGTGAAGATAAATTTTAACATGTAAGGTCCCCTCATCCAAAAATAACTTCATAGAGTATTATAGTATATGAATATTTTATTTCCAATTGTTTACTGGTTAAAAATGAGAAGTCAGACATGTTTTGTATGTTGTAATGGAATGATTATTTGTAATGGATTTTGTGTTTTTTGTAAATGTCATATTGTGATGGACGTGTGCATACTCCCAATCATGATCATTAAAATTTATGTTTCGGGGAGGGAGAAGTGGAACGACATCGAACAAGTTGACGAAACGAAAGCTACTAGCTACTTGTAGTTTATAATAATTTCGAAAAGCGATATCTCCTACTTTTGGGGAAGCGAATGAATAAAGTCCATACTGTGCGAAGGCAGTATTTATACGTGCATCTAATATGTGTAATGTGGCAAGCGCGCCACCTAGACTATGCCCAGTAGCTAGCAGTTTTTTATGTGCTGGCAATGATACGAGCATATCCATAATAGAATCACGGCAAGACTCATAAATAGAGAGAAAGCCGTTATGGACATTTCCACCATTTAAAGCATAAGGATAAGGTTTTTGATTGACAAGAGAGTCAATAATCCAATCTGGGTCTGTTTGAGTGCCCCTAAAGGCAACGATAATTGTATCCTCAGATTCTAATATAAATCCGAACCATTCTGTTGTTTGAATGGCCTTTCCTTGAAACCCTTGTACATATTGAAAACCATCTGGTATTTCGAAAATACCATTTTGTTTATATTGTTCATACGTTAACTCACAACAAGAAGCTAACAGTATGGCAGTGTCTTTATCAAAGGATAAAGGAGTACGCATTAAGGAAGCCCTCCTTAAGAAAAGGTATAGTTTAATATATGCAGTGAGGAACTTGATTCATTCTTTTGGAAAAAAGCTTGAACCTACAGTTACGTGAGGGAGTATGATTTTTGTAAACATATTGTTAGGAGGAGTGTAAGATGAGCAAAAAGGAAGGCTGTTCAATTGGTGAGTTTTCAAAGAGAACAGGCACATCAATACGGACACTACAATATTACGATGAAATTGGACTACTTAAACCTGAAAAGAACGTTAGCTCTGGTCACCGTGTGTACAAAGGAAAAGATATATTAGAGCTACAGAAAATAGTCAGTCTTAAAGTATTAGGATATAGTTTAGAAGAAATACGCGTCATGCTTACAATTCCAAGTTTGAATGTAAGTTTAAAAGAAACGTTGGAACAACAAAGAAAAGCCTTTGAAGAAAAGAAAAAACACATTGAAGTTTCGATAAAGGCGCTTGAACGAACAAGGGTATGTCTTGAGGAAGATGAAGAGTTGGATAGTGACATATTAATGAGTCTAATTAACAGCATTCAAAAAGAAAACGAACAAAGTTTATGGCTTGAAGGATATGTATCAAAAGAATTGGCTAATGGATTATATAATAAGCCGGAAGAAGAAGGCATAGCACTTGATAAAGAGTTTGTGCGTTTAGCAAAAGAAGTGAAAAGGTTATTTGGAAGAGAAATTGAGGATTCAGAAGTGCAAAAATTGGTTGATGAACATATGAAGGCGACTCTTAAGTATGTTGGTGAAGAGACAATGTATTCTTTAGGTAAATTAGAGAATGTAGAAGAACAATATAATAATATGATGCCATCTCCTTACACGGAAGAAGAAGAGGCATGGCTTAATGACGCGATGGAGTATTATATGATTCGAAATGGTATGTATAGCCCTCCGCAGTAAAAATAAAATGCCATATTCATAAACTTTAGAGAAATGCCTCCGATGTTTTTTGCATTGGAGGCATTTTTTACTCTTTTCCATCTAAAAGGCGAACAAGGCCACCTAATATACTACTTTCACCAGTACTTTATAATGCTGGGCTTGTAAGAGGTTTGAAAAAATAGCCTGTATATATTTGAAAGATGAATAAATCACCTATTTTCTTGTGTTTGTTCGTACTATATACAGAAAATTTCGGGAAACAAAACATATTATTTATCTGTTTGTTTTTGCTTCTTTTTCAAATACTCCGCACGCAATTGTTCAAGTTGCTGCTTTTTATCAAATTTGGCAGGCTTCTGTTTTTCATGAAACTTTGCCACAGCTACCTGACTTTTGGAATCTAATTGATATTTTCCCACTTTGTTCACCTACTTTTCTTGTCTTGAAAGAGAATCTATTCAATAAATATAATATACCTTATTTTACTGAAGTAAACCTTATTACTTTATTTCATCTGCTTTTTCTCGTTTGTAGACGTAAATTAAAACACCCTTTCACTGCATTACTGCAAGCAAGGGTGTTTAATTTTAGTATTATATTAGTGGATGGACAAGCCTGCATAAGGGCCCTTTTTACTCTTTCCCATCCAATAAACGACCAAGTCCACCTAATACACTACCTTCACCAGTACTTTGCGCTGCTGGGCTTGTAAGGCGTGCTGCTAATCGGCTAAGTGTTAAGGACTGAATCCAAACTGTTCCAGGACCTTCTAATGTTGCGAAGAATAAACCCTCACCGCCAAATAGAGCTGTTTTTACTTTTCCAACGAATTCGATATCATAGTTAATATCCTTTGTCATGGCAACGAGACAACCTGTATCAATGCGAAGTTTCTCACCAGGTTTTAATTCACGTTTATATACAGTTCCGCCTGCGTGCATGAAAGCGAGGCCGTCACCTTCAAGTTTCTGCATGATGAAACCTTCACCACCGAAGAAACCAGTTCCTATTTTTTTTGTAAATTCAATTCCAATAGAAACACCTTTTGCGGCACAAAGAAAGGCATCTTTTTGACAAACGATTTTCCCTTGGTATTCTGTTAAATCTACAGGAATAATTTTACCAGGATAAGGAGCAGCAAATGAGACGTGGCGTTTGCCGTGCCCTGTATTTGTAAATACAGTCATAAACATGCTTTCACCTGTAACGAGACGTTTACCTGCTCCCATTAATTTTCCGAATAGACCGTTAGATGGGCCAGAACCATCACCGAAGATTGTCTCCATTTCGATGTAGTCTTCCATCATCATCATTGCGCCCGCTTCTGCGACAACGCTTTCCTTTGGGTCTAATTCAATTTCAACAAATTGCATATCATCGCCATATAACTTATATTCGATTTCATGTGCTTGCATTTTTTCACCTCATAAATATGTAGTAATTATATTGTACAGAAGTTAAAAGAATTAGAACACTATAGTTTTGTTAATTTTCGAATAAAAGTAGAATGAAAATTTAAGGTTATACTAGGATTATAAAAAATGATGGAATGAAAGTGTTCTCATTTGACGTTTTCGACATAGCATGATATAGTGAAAACACTATTGAGCTACATAATGTGGTACGGAAATAAAGCACGTTGTATTAAAGGCTGTAAGCTTGTTATACATTCATGTCCTTTATATCCACCTTTTCATGTGGATTCATAGTTTCATTTTTATTTAGGAGGTACATGACATGCAAACAGGTAAAGTTAAATGGTTTAACGGCGAAAAAGGTTTTGGCTTCATCGAAGTTGAAGGCGGAGAAGACGTATTCGTACATTTCTCAGCTATCCAAGGCGACGGCTTCAAAACTTTAGAAGAAGGTCAAGAAGTTTCTTTCGAAATCGTTGAAGGAAACCGCGGACCACAAGCAGCTAACGTTACAAAAAACTAATTAGCTAGCGATAAAAAGCATTCCGATTTTCGGAATGCTTTTTTTTATTCTTTGGAACTAGATTCATTTGAAGATAATTCGCCCTTAAAGGTACGCTCTTCAAAGTCATCAAGCATTTGTTCATATTCTTCATGTTCCTCTGTAGCGAAAACTTGTGGGTTTTTCCCGTACATATCCGTACCGATAAAGTTTTCAAAATCCTCCACGTAGCCTACGTTTTCTTCACTATTTACATACATGCCATTATAGTTTTTTGAATCTTGTCTTTCTAAATCAGACGGCGTTTCAGATGTTCCGTAATTTGCGACATCTTGCCACGCATCTTCCGCATCGTACTCAACAGAATGGTCCTCATCATGCTTGTGGAAAGAAGGAGACAACACTTCTTCTTCAACTGGTCGTGTATTCATATTTAACTTATTTGTCGCGTGCTGGATGCATGTTGTAGCAGTCGGCATTGCTTCTAATCTTTCAAATGGAATTTCTTCGCCAGACACTTCGCAAATGCCGTACGTACCCGCTTCGATTTTTTGCAGTGCATGTTTTGTATCATCTAGTTGTTTATGCCAAAATTCGATGAGTCCGAAATCTTTTTCTCGTTCGTATAATTCTGTAGCCATATCACCTGGATGGTTGTCATAGCTAGACAGTTCTCCTACTGAATCGCGTTCAGAAGCACGATCTGTATTTTCATGAGTTTGTATCGTTTGCTCTAGTTCTTGTTTTTGTTTTTCTAAAATGGATTTAAATTGACCTATTTGTTGTGGAGTTAACATAGTCGTCCACCTTCCTACAATTCAGTTTCTTTACATAGTATGAGCGTTGAGAGTAGGAATTATGAGATGAATTTCAGATATGAAAAAGGAGCCGCATAAGCAGCTCCTTCTTACCCCGCTATTTGCCGGGCAGTAAAACTCCCACCTACAAATTCGGCTGGAGCAAAGAAGCTAGGTGAGAGATTAACTGCCCGTAAACGCCCGATTGGTGAGGGCTGATAATCAGTGGAAATGAACAACCCCTCCATTGATTAAAGTTTCACTTTATAGGAAATATCCAAGTAATAATCCGATTCCCATTAGGAAACCGAAGATTGTATTTGTTTTTGCTGTTGCAATCATCGCAGGTACCATTTCCATTGGAATGCTTTTGCCGATAAAGCCTTTCGTCGCTTTAAATGCTTTCGGTGCACTTAAAAATACGATAAGCATCCATGGTGATACGATGCCCACGATAATTAAAGCAATTGTCCAAATGTAGGAAACGATGAACATCGAAGCAAGTACACCAACAGCTCTTTCACGTCCAACGAGAATTGCTAACGTTTTACGACCGTTTTCTTTATCGCCATCCAAGTCACGAATATTATTAGCTAGTAAAATGGCACCAATTAAAATGGAGCTTGGAATAGATAGTAAAATGACTTCTGATGTTACAGTGCCAGTTTGAATAAAGAATGAAATCCCAATAATAATGACACCCATAAATAATCCGGCTGTCAACTCTCCAAATGGTGTATATGCAATTGGAAGTGGGCCACCTGTATAAAGGTAAGCAACGGCCATACAAACAAGACCGATTGCAGCAAGCCACCAACTAGAATTCATACAAATATAAACACCTAATAGTATTGCGATGCCGAAAAATCCAAATGCTAAGTTAAGCACTGTTTTTGGCTGAATGCCATCGCGAACGATAGCGCCGCCGATACCAACTGAACCTTCGTGATCAAGTCCTCTTTTATAATCAAAGTATTCATTAAACATGTTTGTTGCTGCTTGAATGAGAAGACAAGCAAGAAGCATCATAAGGAAAAGAGGAAGATGTATTTGATTTATACCTCCGACCTGCATCGAATATGCTGTTCCGATGAAAACAGGTACGAAAGCGGCTGTTAATGTATGGGGACGTAGTAAACTCCACCAGATGCGCCAGCCTGTTTGCTTACTTGGCTTTGGCGCCGTAGGAGAGGAATTCGTTTTGACGTTCATTTCCATGTTGAATCCTCCTTTGGTCACATATTGTACACAACTAAGTGTAGAAAAAGCATCATTTAGTGTCAACGTTTATTTTCTAGGAAGAGAAGGTGAATTTCTCAGAAATGCTAAACGTTGACAGGCCTTTCGTTTGAGGTGTATCTTAAAATCAAGCGTAATTATGACTATTTTTCGCCCATAGGGGGGAGACAATTGTGATTCAAACGAAACAAATAGGCTTGCAAGAAGCTCTTAGTGCAGCCATTAAGCGTGCAACTGATGAAAAAATATTGGTTAGCTTCGTAAAACAAATAGACTGGATGGATCCGCTTCTGTTTTATGCAGCAGGAAAAAGGATTGCATTCGAAAATAGATGTTATTTTGCAGACCCGGCTCAGCATGTAATATTTGCTGGAATTGGCTCTGTTTTCACTATAGCAACTGCTTCTCACAAACGCTTTCAAACTGCTCGTGACGAGTGGGATAAAGTAAAAGAGAAAGCATTTGTACAAAGAGAAAAATACGAATTTGGAACAGGTCCTCTTTTATTTGGTGGATTTTCATTTGACCAAGAAAAAGAGAAAACGGACTTATGGAAAGAATTTGATGATACGACATTTTCACTACCAGCATTTTTATTAACTGTAAAAAATGAAAAAGCATGGTTAACGATGAATACATTTGTCTCAGCAACAGATTGTGCAGAGACTCTTTCTAACGAAATGATTTCTTTAGAAGAGAAAATTTTTTGGGAGAGTAAATGTGCATTAGAAGGATCGAAATTAACAGTTACTTCTAAAGTAGAAGTGGATCCGAAAGGCTGGATGGAGGCCATTGAGAAAGTACAAGATGAAATGAAGCTGGGGAACGTGCAGAAGGTTGTATTAGCGAGGGAGTTAAAAGTAGAGATGGATCATCATATTGATTCTGCTCTTGTCTTAGAAGCACTTCGCATTGGGCAACCGGATTGTTACGTATTTTCTTTTGATTATAAAGGAGCATGCTTCTTAGGAGCGACGCCAGAGAGGTTAATTCGCAAAGAAGATGAGAAGTTTACTTCGATGTGTCTTGCTGGTTCAACTGGTCATGGTCAATCTATAGAAGAAAGTAAGCGAAATAGTAATGCGCTTCTTCATGATGAAAAGAATTTAGCTGAACACGGTTATGTTGTGAATATGATTAGGTCGGTATTAAATGAGCACTGCGAATCCGTTAATATTCCGGAAAGTCCGGGCTTATTAACAACGAAAAACTTAATTCATTTATATACGCCTGTAGAGGCAAAAGGCGATGCGAGTCTTTTAACAATGGTAGAAGAATTACATCCAACACCAGCTCTTGGCGGGACACCTCGTTTGGAAGCGATGAAACTGATTCGTGATGTTGAATTGTTAGACAGAGGATTATATGGCGCACCGATTGGCTGGATAGATGATGAAGGAAATGGTGAGTTTGCGGTTGCACTCCGCTGCGGGTTATTAAATGGCGAGAAAGCATCCTTATTTGCCGGTTGCGGGATTGTAATTGATTCTGTACCGCAACTTGAATATGAAGAAACAAGTTTGAAGTTTAGACCGATGCTTGGTGCTTTGGAGGAATTAATGAAATGAACAATCATATAGAAGCATTATCATATTATTTAGGCGCGTTCGTGGATGAACTGACGCGTCTAAATGTATGTGATGTTGTCATTAGTCCAGGCTCACGGTCAACGCCGATAGCTCTACTAATGGAACAACACGAAGGAATGAACACATATTTACATGTAGATGAAAGATCTGCAGGATTTTTTGCGCTCGGTATCGCAAAAGCGAAAAAACGTCCTGTTGCATTATTGTGTACATCAGGAACGGCAGCAGCTAATTACTATCCAGCTGTATGTGAAGCTTTTCATTCACGAGTGCCGCTTATCGTCTTAACGGCAGATAGACCGCATGAATTAAGAGATGTCGGTGCACCACAAGCGATGAATCAATTCAATTTATACGGTACATTTGTGAAGCAATTTACAGAGATGGCTCTTCCAGAAGCGAGTGAAGCGATGTATCATTACGCTCGCATGACAACGCAGCGTATGATAGCGAATGCTTGTTTAGCGCCGCAAGGACCTGTTCATCTTAATTTTCCAGTACGCGAACCGCTTATCCCGGATTTCTCATTAGAAGGTTTATGGGATAAAGGACGCGGGGAATATACAGGAGTAGTTCAGCAAGGGAACGTGACGATGCCGAGTGAATATGTAGATTCGCTTGTAGGGCGCCTTTCACATATGGAGAAGGGGCTTATTATTTGTGGAGACGATAGTCATTCAGAACTCGCAGCATTTGCGGCAGAATTAGCTGAAAAAACTGGATATCCAATATTGGCAGATCCGCTTTCTAATATTCGTAGCGGACATCACGATAAAACGATGGTAATCGACTGTTATGATACATTTTTACGAAATGAACTGTTAAAAGAAACGTGGAAGCCAGAAGTTATGATTCGCTTTGGTGGTATGCCTGTTTCCAAATCATTAACGCAGTTCATAAAAAAACAAACGAAAGCAGTTCATATCGTTGTTGATGAATCTGGACAATGGAGAGATCCAGCTCTCGTTGCGACAGAAGTTGTCCAAGCAAATGATATTGTATTTTGCAGTGCATTAATAGAAAAAATGCCAGTTATGAAAAAGAATGATTGGTTCGGAATGTGGCAACATATAAACGAAAAAACGAAGGAAACGCTTCGTGAAATGGAAACATATGATACTGCATTTGAAGGGAAAGTTATTACGGATATTGTCCGCGTACTACCAGACGGGGCAACATTCTTTGCGAGTAATAGTATGCCAATTCGTGATACGGATTCATTCTTCTTCACATTGGATAAAAATATTCAAGTTATGGCAAACCGCGGTGTGAATGGGATTGATGGCATCATTTCGACAGCTTTAGGAGCGAGCATTATTTGCGATCCGCTCGTATTAGTGATCGGTGATTTATCCTTTTATCACGACTTAAATGGACTGTTAGCCGCGAAATTACATGAATTAAATATAACAATTGTCGTTGTAAATAATGACGGTGGCGGTATTTTCTCATTCTTACCACAGTATGAGAAAAAGGAACATTTCGAATCATTATTTGGAACACCAATTGGTCTTGATTATGAACACGTTGTTAAAATGTACGGTGGTTCATTTAGCCGTGTAAATGGTTGGGAAAGCTTCCGAGAAGAGGTACAAAAAGGAACGACTACAGAAGGTTTACACGTTGTGGAAATTTGTACGAACCGTGATGAAAACTTAATATTGCACCGGACATTATGGGCAAAAACGATGGACGTGATTACTACATCTTTACAAGGTGAATCGAAATGAACGTAACGCTGCAAGGTGTATCGTATGAATATGAAGTAGTCGGAAGTGGGGAACCACTTCTACTTCTTCATGGTTTTACGGGAAGCATGGAAACGTGGCGTTCTTTTATCCCTTCATGGAGCGAGCAGTTTCAAGTTATTGTAGTAGATCTTGTTGGGCATGGAAAAACAGAAAGTCCCGAAGATGTGAATCATTATGATATTCGAAATGCGGCATTGCAAATGAAAGAACTACTAGATTACCTTCATATTGAAAAAGCGCACGTACTTGGCTATTCAATGGGCGGTAGACTGGCGATTACTCTGGCATGTCTATATCCAGAGTATGTACATTCTCTTTTATTAGAAAATTGTACAGCTGGGCTTGAAAGTGAAGAGGACCAAAAAGAACGTTGTGAAAAGGATGAGCGACTTGCTGATAAAATTGAGCGAGAAGGCATCCGAAGTTTTGTATTAATGTGGGAAAATATTCCGCTATTTGAAACGCAAAAAAGTTTAGCAAAAAACGTACAAGAAGCAGTGCGAAAAGAACGACTTGCTAACAATCCAAAAGGACTTGCCAATAGCTTACGCGGCATGGGAACAGGGGCTCAGCCTTCATGGTGGGATGAGCTACACAACTTGAAAATGCCTGTTCTTTTAATGAACGGGGAGCATGATGAAAAGTTCTTTCGCATATTAAAAGATATCGAAAAATGCGTCTCTGACGCGAAATTTGTCAAAATTGATGGTGCTGGCCATGCAATTCATGTGGAACAACCGGAAAAGTTTGATACAATAGTAAAGGGATTTCTAAAAACTATGCAGTGATACTTTTTTCAGCAAGAAGGAAGCCACGCTTATAGATGAAATCAGAAATATACAAGGAGGTAGTTGTAATGGCTATTGAATGGGTAAAAGAAGGCAATTACGAAGATATTATTTATTCAACATACAATGGTATCGCAAAGATTTCGATTAACCGTCCTGAAGTACATAACGCATTCCGTCCAAAAACGGTAATGGAGTTAATCAACGCTTTTGCACACGCTCGTGATGATGCAAATGTTGGCGTTATCATTTTAACAGGTGAAGGTGGACGTGCATTCTGTTCTGGCGGCGACCAAAAAGTTCGCGGTCATGGTGGATATGTAGGTGACGACCAAATCCCTCGTTTAAACGTATTAGATTTACAACGTCTAATTCGTGCAATTCCTAAACCAGTTATCGCAATGGTAGCAGGTTATGCAATCGGTGGAGGACACGTACTTCATATCGTATGTGACTTAACAATCGCTGCAGACAACGCTGTATTCGGACAAACAGGTCCTAAAGTAGGAAGCTTTGACGGTGGATACGGAGCTGGTTACCTAGCTCGTATGGTAGGCCACAAGAAAGCTCGCGAAATTTGGTACCTATGCCGTCAATATAGTGCACAAGAAGCGCTTGATATGGGCTTAGTAAACACAGTAGTACCATTAGAAGAACTTGAAGCAGAAACAGTACAATGGGCACAAGAAATCTTAGCAAACAGCCCAATGGCACTTCGTTTCCTAAAAGCTGCATTCAACGCAGACACAGACGGTCTAGCTGGTATTCAACAACTAGCTGGAGATGCAACATTATTGTATTACACAACTGACGAAGCAAAAGAAGGTCGCGACGCGTTCAAAGAAAAACGCAGTCCGGACTTCGGTCAATTCCCTCGTTTCCCGTGATCAAACCAAAAGCAGAAGCGGCTTGCTTAGAACAAGAGGGCGTTGGAACTCCTGACGTAGAGGCGCTTTTTGCCTCGTAGGAAGAAGTGAAGCCACCGAACATTCTAGCTACTGTAGCTGGATGTTTTAAAAGCAGAGCCGACTGTTTAGCCTCGTAGGCTAAGGTTCTTTCGCACAGAAAGTGTACTTTACTTTCTCGTGCGGAAGGTTCTTAGACGGAAGGGGCTAGGAGGCGCAGCTAGATGAGATCAAACCGGAAACAAAACAACTAAGAGACTTGATGTCATATCAAGTCTCTTTCTTTCATGAAAGGAGAATGTATGATGGAGACGATGCCAAATTGGTTAAAGCAACGTGCATTTTTAACACCAGATCGCACTGCAATTGAAATAGAGGAAGAGAAAGTTACTTTCGTGCAGCTGCATGAAAAAGTAGTATCTGTTTGTGAACACCTCACGTATGTAGGAGTGAAGCGTGGGCAAAAGGTGGCTGTTCTGATGAAAAATGGTATGGAGATGATTACAGTTATTCACGCCCTATCTTATGTAGGGGCAGTAGCTGTACTTTTAAATACGCGTCTTTCAAGAGAAGAGCTACTTTGGCAAATGGAGGATGCTGAGGTTGTATGTTTAGTAACGGATCAAGATTTTGAAGCTAAAGATGTTCCTGTATATCCATTCGCCGAAGTGATGAATGGACCGAAGGCGGAAGCCTCTATACAAGAAGAATTCACTTTAGAAGAAGCGATGACAATTATTTATACGTCTGGGACGACTGGGAAACCGAAAGGCGTTATTTTAACGTACGGTAATCACTGGGCAAGCGCGGTAGGCTCTTCGCTTAATTTAGGGCTTCGTGATGATGATTGTTGGTTAGCCTGTATGCCGATGTTCCACGTTGGCGGGTTATCTCTTTTAATGAAAAATATTATGTACGGAATGCGCATTTTACTCGTTCCGAAATATGATGCTGACTTTATTCATAAAGCACTTCAAACGAGAGGCGTAACAATTATTTCTGTCGTTTCTAAAATGTTAACTGACTTATTAGAGAGACTTGGAGAAGAGACATATCCATCTTCTTTACGATGTATGTTACTTGGCGGAGGACCAGCGCCGAAACCGTTACTCGAAACATGTGTAGATAAAGGAATTCCTGTATATCAAACGTACGGTATGACAGAAACGTCGTCGCAAATTTGTACGTTATCCGCGGATTACATGTTAACGAAAGTAGGGTCTGCCGGGAAACCACTATTTCAGTGCCAACTTCGTATTGAAAAAGATGGTGTAGTAGTGCCGCCGTTAGTGGAAGGCGAGATCGTAGTAAAAGGACCGAACGTAACAGGCGGTTATTTTAACCGTGAAGATGCGACGCGCGAAACCATTCAAAATGGATGGCTTCATACTGGTGACCTCGGTTATTTAGACGAAGAAGGATTTTTATACGTATTAGATCGACGCAGTGATTTAATCATTTCTGGCGGAGAGAATATATATCCGGCCCAAATTGAAGAAGTGTTGCTTTCTCATCCGATGGTAGCGGAAGCAGGTGTCGTCGGTATGACTGACGATAAATGGGGACAAGTACCAGCTGCTTTTGTTGTAAAAAATGGGGAGGTAACAGAAGAAGAAATTATTCATTTTTGCGAGGAGAAATTAGCGAAATATAAAGTGCCGAAAAAAGCGTGTTTCTTAGAGGAATTACCACGAAATGCTTCGAAAAAATTGTTAAGACGAGAGCTAAGACAATTAGTGGAGGAGATGTAGTGGAAATAAAAAAAGCGACACTGTATATAACGGAAATGCCACTCGTAATCCCGTTTGCTGCGAGCTACGGGACTTACGAAAAGCGTGAGAGTATTGTTATTGAATTAGAGGATACAGACGGGTACATCGGATTTGGGGAAGTCGTTGCATTTTCTGAACCGTGGTATACGGAAGAAACGGTGAAGACAGCACTACATGTACTGCAAGACTTTTTGTTACCTGATTTATTAAAGGCTGAAATTTCTCATCCGAATGAGGTACCGGGTCTATTTCAACATATAAAAAGAAACCGAATGGCAAAAGCCGGAATAGAGGGGGCTATTTGGGATTTATATGCGAAGCGTCAAAAGAAATCGCTAGCGACAGTTCTTGGAGGAGCTAGCCCTGAAATTGAAGTCGGCGTTGTAATTGGGATCAATACGATTCCGGTTATGTTAAAACAAATCGAGAAGTACGCAGAAGAAGGGTACGAGCGTTTTAAAGTGAAAATAAAGCCAGAGCATGATTACGAATTATTGAAAGAGATTCGTAAAGAGTTTCCGAGTATCCCGCTAATGGCAGATGCGAATTCAGCGTATACATTAGCGGATACAGAGAAACTGAAACGACTAGATGAATTTCAATTGATGATGATTGAGCAACCGCTAGCAGATTACGATTTTCTCGATCATGCACAGCTGCAGAAGAAGATTGAAACGCCAATTTGTCTAGACGAAAGTATCCATAGTTTAGAAGACGCACGCGTTGCGATTACACTTGGTAGTTGCCGCATCGTTAACATTAAACCAGGACGATTGGGTGGATTAACAGAGTCAATCCAAATCCATAATTATTGTATGGAGCATAATATACCAGTTTGGTGCGGCGGTATGGTAGAGATGGGGATTTCACGAGCGCAAAATGTGGCCCTTGCCTCATTGCCGAACTTTACGATTCCAGGCGACATATCTGCTTCTAGTAGACATTGGCAGAGGGATATTATTTCACCGGAAGTGACGCTTGAGGGCGGGAAAGTGATGGTGCCGCAAAGCGTTGATGCTGAGTATGAAGTAGATCGCGGAAGGCTGGCGGAAATCACGAAGCAGCGGATTGTGTTTGAACGGTAAATGGAAGTTTCATTAGGATGCCCGCAAGTAGCGAGAGGATTTTGTCGTTCATTGTCGGTAAGTCGATATATTTCAATAATCGCTGATATAATTTTATTTACCAAGGTTACTGTAACGAGTAGCCTTTTCGTATTGTACAAATTGGATAGACTAGTTTACAATCGAGCGTATAAAAATGGAATGAAAAAGGGGGAGTAAAATGAAGCGCATTTCAATTTTAATAGCTGATGATGAGGCGGAAATTGCTGACTTAATTGAGATACATTTAGAAAAAGAAGGGTACCATGTTGTGAAAGCAGGGGATGGAGAAGAGGCGGTTCATATTATTGAAACGCAGCCAATCGACTTAGTAGTTTTAGATATTATGATGCCGAAAATGGATGGTTATGAGGTGACGCGTCAAATTCGCGCGAAACATCATATGCCGATTATTTTTTTAAGCGCGAAAACTTCGGACTTTGATAAGGTGACAGGTCTTGTACTAGGTGCGGATGATTATATGACGAAGCCTTTCACGCCAATAGAATTAGTTGCACGTGTAAATGCACAACTGCGTAGGTTTTTTACGTTAAATCAACCGAAAGTAGCGGAGAGTAAATCTGCTTTAGAAATAGGCGGAGTCGTAATTAATCCCGAGCGCAGGACGGTTGATGTGTATGGTGAGCAAATTGAATTAACGCCGAAAGAGTTCGATATTTTATATTTATTAGCGAGTCATCCGAAGAAAGTATACAATGTGGAAAATATTTTTCAGCACGTATGGGCAGACGATTATTATGAAGGTGGAAATACAGTAATGGTACATATTCGTACTTTGCGGAAGAAACTTGGAGAAGATAAAAGAAAGGATAAATTAATAAAAACAGTGTGGGGAGTAGGTTATACTTTCAATGGCTAATATGATGAAAAGTTTTCGATTTAAAATGATTGCCTTATTTGCGTTAAGTATGGTGCTTGCAGCAACTGTAACTTATATAATTTATAAAGGATTGCAGCTGTATTATAAAACGATGGTTCGCTACGAAGAGCCTTTAGCACAATTTAGGTCAATGGTAAGGGAATTTGGAGACATTAACTTCTTTTTAATTTTCTTTATTCCGTTGTCTATTATCTTTTTCTTCTTTTTGACAAAACCGTATTTAAAATACTTTGATGAAATTTCTAATGGGATTCATCATCTTGCGAACGGTAACTTTACGAATAAAGTTCAAGTTTCATCAAATGATGAGTTTGGAAATATCGCGCGTGAAATAAATGTTGCAAGTGAAAAGTTAAAAGAAGCTGTTGAAAGAGGAGATTTTGCTGAAAGTAGTAAAGATCAGCTTGTTGTAAATTTAGCTCATGATTTAAGAACGCCATTAACATCCGTGTTAGGATATTTAGATTTAATTCTTAAAGATGAAAATTTAACAAAAGAACAAATTAAACATTTCTCCACAATTGCATATACAAAATCGCAAAGACTGGAAAGTTTAATTGATGAGCTATTTGAAATTACACGTATGAATTATGGCATGCTAAAGCTGGATAAAAAGCCGATTGATATAAGTGAGTTACTTATACAGTTAGAGGAGGAATTGTATCCGTTATTAGAAAAACATCATTTAGAAGCTAGATTGAATGTGGACCCTCATTTACCGATGCACGGTGATGGAAAATTGTTAGCTAGAGTATTTGAAAACTTGTTAACAAATGCCGTTCGTTACGGATATGATGGGCAATTTGTTGATATGAATGGGTATGTTGATAATAGAGAAGTTGTCGTACAAATTATGAATTATGGAGATAGCATTCCAGAAGAAGATTTACCGTATCTTTTTGATATGTTTTACACAGGTGATAAAGCGAGAACTGAGAACCGTGGCGGGACAGGCCTTGGACTATTCATTGCGAAAAATATTGTCGAGCAGCATAATGGTACGATTTCTGCTGAAAGCAATGTAGTTAGAACGATATTTGAAGTACGATTGCCAAAAGACGAGAATGTAACAATTTAATAAAAATTTAAACTTTACCCCACTTTTTATTTTAATAGTTTTTTCTATTCTATACGTAAGTTACGTTAAGGAGGAACTAGAAATGAAAAAGTGGGTATTTATTTCTTTTTTTATAGCATGCACAGTATGTGTAGGCGTTTATATATCACCTTTATTTCAAAAGGAAATCGATGTTAAAATTGTCGGGAAAGATGAGCTAGTAAAGGCGGCAAACACTGAGAGGAAAGAGATTACGAAGGAACAAATTTATAAGGGTGATTTATTATTAGTTAACAGGGATTATCCAGTAAAAAAAGATAGTATTAGGTCTGATATTATAAATATAAATCATAATAGTGAATTAGTAAGAGGCTATGTAATATTTGATAGAAAACTTCGTTTATCAAAGGATGTTGTGAAAAAGTTTTTGAACGTTGTCGATGCGGCTGGAAAAGAAAGTGTTAACCATTTTTTGATTAGTAGTGGTTATAGAGATTTCCAAGAGCAAAAACAGCTATATGAAAAAATGGGATCTGATTATGCACTTCCAGCAGGATACAGTGAACATAATTTAGGATTATCACTGGACATTGGGTCTACTCAAAAAAAAATGGAGAAAGCGCCTGAAGGAAAATGGATTGAAGAGAACGTATGGAAGCATGGCTTTGTATTACGTTATCCGAAAAATAAAAGTAACATTACTGGAATTCAATATGAGCCATGGCATATCCGTTATGTCGGCCTACCTCATAGCGCAATTATGCAAAAAAAGAATTTTACACTAGAGGAATATTTAGAGTTTTTAAAAGAGGAAAAAGAGGTTTCAACTGAAGTAGAAGGTAAGAAATATACTGTTTCTTATTATAAAGTTTCTGAGAATACGAAAGTGAACGTTCCAGCAAACAAGCAGTATGAAATTTCCGGTAACAATATGGATGGGGTTATTGTGACGGTTCAGGAATAGAGAAAAAGGCTGTGCCATTTGGGACAGCCTTTTCTTATATAAGAAAGGAATTGACGTTTTTTGTCGGTAAATCGATATTCCTTGTCGAATCGTTGATATATTTTGAGTTACGATAGATATAATTAAAAAATCGTTGATATATTGTAAGTTATGATAGATATATTCGAAAAATCGTTGATATAATTTCCTGTACTATCAACATTTTGGAGGAGCATCTTTTTATTTACTTTTAAACATTATAACGTTATATTTACTTCTCCCTTTTTTTGTGTTACGCTAAGCGTGTGAAAGAGATATAAAAAATGAAACTTAAATGTAAGCGTATTCTTATGGCTTCTTATAGAAAAGGGTGGAAATACAATGACAGAACGATTCGTACTACGTAATGTGAAACGTGTGAACGGGGAAGAGATTGACATTGTAATTGAAAATAATAAAATCGCACAGGTGACGAAAGCTGGTGCTGGCGAGGGTGGAACGGTTCTTGATTACTCAGGTACTTACGTATCGAGTGGCTGGATTGATTTACATGTGCATGCTTTTCCAGAGTTTGATCCGTATGGCGATGAGGTGGATGAAATTGGCGTTAAGCAAGGGGTAACGACAATTGTTGATGCGGGTAGCTGCGGAGCTGATCGCATTGCAGATTTAGTAAAAAGTAGAGAACAGGCAA
Organism: Bacillus sp. AY2-1; assembly: GCF_008368965.1. Taxonomy (NCBI): domain Bacteria; kingdom Bacillati; phylum Bacillota; class Bacilli; order Caryophanales; family Bacillaceae; genus Bacillus; species Bacillus sp. AY2-1. The sequence goes on from NZ_QPEL01000098.1 coordinate 31,065, forward strand.
AAACGAATTTATTTGCCTTTTTAAATATTTCTCGCATCGGTTTAAAACGAATTGATGAATTATCCAATATGGAATGGATAGATAAGGAGAAAGTAATAGAAGCAGTAGAAAAGTATAAAGATGTAATCGTTGGGTTAAAGGCGAGAATGAGTAAAAGTGTCGTTTGTGATAGTGGAATTGAACCGCTTCATGTTGCACGCTCTTTATCTCGTGAAACATCATTACCGATTATGGTACATATCGGTTCAGCGCCTCCTCGTATTGAGGAAGTTGTACCTCTTTTAGAAAAAGATGATGTTATTACACATTACTTAAACGGGAAAGAAAATAATTTATTTGATGAAGAAGGCAAACCGCTACCTGTGTTATTAGATGCAGTGAATTGTGGTGTTCATTTAGATGTTGGTCACGGTAATGCTAGTTTTTCTTTTAAAGTAGCAGAGGCGGCGAAGCGTCACGATATTGCTTTTAATACAATTAGTACAGATATTTACCGGAAGAATCGTATACACGGTCCAGTGTATAGTATGGCTCACGTTCTTTCGAAATTCCTTTACTTAGGGTATCCGCTAGATGAAGTAATTGATGCGGTGACGAAAAATGCGGCAGAGTGGCTGAAAAAACCAGAGCTTGGCCGTATTCAAGAAGGCGATATTGCAAACTTAACTTTATTTACGGTGAAAGATGAGAAGGTTACGTTAATTGATTCCGAAGGGGATCAGCGCATTGCTGAAAGAAGAATTGATACGAAAGGGGTTGTAATCAATGGGTCATTCATTGAATGCTAAGTACGGATTAAAAAGAGTAATTAATGCGAGCGGTAGAATGAGTATTTTAGGTGTATCCGCTCCTACAGATACAGTTATGGATGCGATGAAGCATGGTGGACAAAATTATGTAGAAATTGCTGATTTAGTAGATAAAGCGGGAGACCATATTGCGAGAATTCTAGATTCAGAGGCAGCAGTCGTTGTGAATTCAGCATCGAGCGGAATTGCACTTTCTATCGCTGGTATCGTTACAGAAGGAAATCGCCGTAAAAGTGAAAGACTTCATCAAGAAGTGATTGCGAAAAACGAAGTGATTATGTTAAAAGGCCATAACGTTCAATACGGTGCTCCTGTTGAAACGATGATTTATTTAGGTGGCGGTAAACTTGTAGAAGTTGGCTACGCAAATGAAGGGAAAGCAGAGCATATTGAAGATGCGATTGGTGAAAATACAGCAGCGATTCTGTATGTGAAATCCCATCATGCCGTGCAAAAAAATATGATTTCTGTTGAAGAAGCATGGGAAGTTGCGCAGCGAAATAACGTACCACTGATCGTCGATGCAGCAGCTGAAGAAGATATTCAAAAATATGTGAAGTATTCAGACCTTGCCATTTATAGCGGATCAAAGGCGATTGAAGGACCGACTTCTGGTATTGTCGGTGGTAAACGAAAGTATATCGAATGGCTGAAAGTGCAATTACATTGCATTGGAAGAAGTATGAAAGTGGGGAAAGAAACAACTTTCGGCTTACTTCAAGCGCTTGATGAGTACGGAGTAAAAGAAGATAAAAGTGAGCAAGAAAAAGAGTTGTTACAAGTGCTTATGCCGCTTAAAGAATTAAACGGTGTCAATGTAACGATCGTTCAAGATGAAGCAGGAAGAGCGATCTTTAGAGCACGTATTCACATTAACGAGAACGAGTTAAATAAATCAGCAAAAGACGTCGTAACAGCATTACGCGAAGGCGAAATTGCCATTTACACACGTGATTACGGCGTAAGACAAGGATTCTTTGATATTGATCCACGTCCACTTCAAGGTGATGACATACATGTAATTGAAGAAAAAATGAGAGAAATTGTAGGGGGAAACTAAAATGACAAACATTCAAAAGCGTTTTTATAAAGGCCGCGTAGCATTAAATGTATTAGCGAACAATACCCGAAATGCGAAAGATATTTTTGAAGCAGCAGAAGGGTATGTAGTAGTGGGAGTGTTATCAAAAGACTATCCGACAGTAGAAGAAGCAGTAACTGCAATGAAAGCATACGGAAAAGAAATTGATGACGCTGTATCAATCGGGCTAGGGGCAGGAGATAATCGCCAAGCAGCAGTTGTAGCTGAAATTGCGAAGCATTATCCTGGTAGCCATATTAACCAAGTGTTCCCTTCAGTTGGAGCAACGCGAGCAAATCTCGGCGAAAAGGATAGCTGGATTAATAGTTTAGTATCACCAACAGGAAAAGTAGGTTACGTAAATATTTCTACTGGCCCAATTAGTGCGGCTGGAGAAGAAAAAGCAATCGTTCCAATTAAAACAGCGATCGCACTTGTACGTGATATGGGCGGAAATTCATTGAAATACTTCCCGATGAAAGGGCTAGCTCACGAAGAAGAATATCGCGCAGTTGCGAAAGCTTGTGCAGAAGAAGGATTCGCATTAGAGCCAACAGGTGGAATTGATAAAGAAAACTTTGAAACAATTGTACGTATTGCGCTTGAGGCAAATGTAGAGCAAGTTATCCCGCACGTATACTCTTCTATTATTGATAAAGAAACTGGTAATACGAAAGTAGAAGATGTTCGTGAATTATTAGCAGTCGTGAAAAAGCTAGTTGATCAATATGCGTAAGAAAATTGCAGCGTTCGGTGAAGTAATGATGCGCCTGCAAGTACCTGGATATGAATTGTTGTCGCAAGCTAACACGTTAAATTACTCATTTTCAGGTACAGGTGTGAACGTTGTAGCGGCACTTTCTCACTTAGGGCATGAAGGGCTTCTTATTTCAACTTTACCGGAAAATTCGGTTGGAGATGCAGCTGTATCTTACATTCAAAAGTTAGGGATTCAAACTTCTCTTGTTTCAAGAGGTGGTAAATATGTAGGTATGTATTTTTTAGAAAATGGATTCGGTGCACGTGCAAGCCGCGTTACATATTCGAATCGATTAGAAAGTAGCTTCAATACGGCATGTGAAGAAATGTATCAATTTGAAGAAATCGCAAAGGAAATTGATATCGTTCATTTTTGCGGTATTACACTTGCGATGAATGATACTGTGCGTCATCATATGAAATCTTTAGCGAGAGCAGTTAAAGAAAACGGAGGAACCGTCGTTTTTGATTGTAATTATCGTCCCTCACTTTGGGGAGAAGACGGATATGAACAGGCAAAACCGCATTATGAAGAAATGCTAGGGCTTGCTAATATCGTTATGATGAATGAAAAAGATGCGATGTTCGTTCTTGGGATGAAAACAGAAGAGATGGAGCGTGAGGCGCAGCTGCTGGATCTCATTCCAAAGGTAGCTGAAACGTATCATATTGCTACAATCGCTGGTACTCATCGCTCTATTAACAGTGATAATACACATTCGCTTCGCGGGTTTATATGTAAAGATGGATCGTTCACTTTTGCAAAAACACTTACGTTTTCTGTATATGATAGAATAGGTGCTGGAGATGCTTATACGAGCGGAATTATTCATGGCGAGATAAAAGAGTTCGCACCAGAGAAAGCTGTTTCATTTGCGTCAGCAGCTGGAATGCTAGCACATACAATCGTCGGTGATACGCCAATGTCATCAGAGAAAGATATACTTCGGGCAATGACGGCATCAGTAGGTGATGTAGAAAGGTAGTGGGTGTAACAGTGAACGTAACGAGGAAAAAAGGACCATTATATTTACAAATAAAAAATATTATTCGTGATCGCATATTACATGGTGTATATGCGATTCATACGAATATTCCTTCAGAACCGCAATTAGAGGAAGAGTTCAAAGTTAGCAAGATTACAGTACGAAATGCCATTAAAGAACTCGCTCAAGAAGGATACTTGGAAAAAAAAAGCGGTAAAGGAACGAAAGTAATTCGTAATACTTCGGCGACAAAGTTGTCAAAGGGTAAGAAATTTACAGAAGTGTTAGTGGAAGAAGGATATAAAGTACAGAAGAAATTGCTAAAAGCAGAAGTCGTACATAATGAGGAAGGAACAGTGCCATTTCGATTATTCGGGAAAGAGAGTTTCCGTATCGAACGTTTATATACGTTAAATGATACACCGTACATTCATTATACGCACTATTTCTCAGCACACATGGCAAGTACAGATTTATCGGACTTTGATTTACAATCGCTTTATGATTTAGTTGAAGACCGAGGTATACATTTAGAAAACTTCAGAGATGAATTCGCTGTTGGGCTTGCGCCTAGCTTCGTTGCAGAAGTGCTAGGTGAAAAAGAGGGGACAGCGTTATTAAAACGTATGCGCTATTCTTATGATGAAGTTGGCGAAGTAATTGAATATAGCGAAGGCTACTACAATACAGAAATGCAGCATTATGTAGTGAATTATGACGTATAAAAAGAGGGGATGTTCCCTCTTTTTTTATAAAGTAAAACTTTAATTAGTGGAGGAGGGCATCACCCACTAATTATTAGCCCACACCAATCGGGATAAAAGTAAGGAGAATGAGAGATGGATATATACTTATTAATCGTCAAGTTACTTGCGATCACAATTGTTATTTTAGGGGTATCATGGTGGAAATGGCATGCATTTATTAGTTTAACAGTTGCGAGTTTGTTTTTAGCTATTATGTCTGGACTGAACTTAACGAAAATAGTGGCTGCCTATGAAACTGGTGTTGGTAGTGTACTAGGACATTTAGTTGGTATTTTGGCACTTGGAACTATATTAGGGAAAATGATGTCTGATTCAGGGGCAGGCATGCAAGTTGCAGATTTCTTTATTCGATTTTTCGGCGTAAAAAAATTACCTTGGGCTATGTTATTTGCAGGGTTTGTTATAGGGATTCCTGTCTTTTTTGAAGTAGGGATCGTCATTTTATTACCACTTGTTATTTCCATTCGAAAAACGACGAAGCAAAATATATTATTAATTGCGTTACCTGTTATTGCGGGATTATCTATCGTACATGGGCTAGTACCACCACATCCAGGTGCCATGACAGCAATCGGTATTTATAACGCGAACTTAGGAAAGGTACTTTTATATTCATTACTTATCGCGTTACCAACGGCTATTATAGCAGGGCCAATATTTGCAAAGTGGGTACATAAGAGGGTTATACCGGAAAATGAACCGGAGCTTGTTCGAGTTACGACAGTATCAACTGATTTGCCAAGTCGTAAAGTATCATTCTTTATTATTTTATTACCAGTTGTATTGATGATTTTATCAGTAGTTGCACCATATATTTCATTACCGGAAAAGTTAACTGAATTTTTTGTTTTTATAGGGAGTCCAGTAATCGCTTTACTTATTTCATGTTTCGCAGCATTTTATTTACTTGGAATAAGACAAGGAATTAATAAAAAGATAATTAAAAAATTAACGGATGAAAGTTTATTACCGGTCGGCTCCATTATCTTAATTATTGGTGCAGGCGGTGGATTTAAACAAATATTAATTGAAAGCGGCGTTGGAACGGCTATTGCACAAATGGCAGAACACATTTCGTTATCACCAATTGTATTAGCTTTCATGGTAGCTGGATTAATTCGAATTGCAACAGGTTCAGCGACAGTCGCACTAACGACAGCAGCAGGAATTGTTTCACCGGTTATTCAGCACATGTCTGGTGTGAATTTAGAGCTTCTCGTTATTGCAACCGGTGCAGGTTCATTAATGTTTTCTCACGTAAATGATGCAGGCTTCTGGCTTGTAAAAGAGTATTTAGGATTAACGGTGAAGGAAACATTTAAAACGTGGACGGTGCTGGAAACATTGTTGTCATTTATTGCATTCGGTTTTGCCCTTTTGTTGAATATGTTTCTTTAAAAGATACCTGAATAGGTATCTTTTTTTTGATTAAGCCCAATTGCTAAAACAAGCCCGTTTTTAGGTAAGCCAAGCTTCCTATTCGCCCTGAAAACATAATATAAATGGAATCCCCTCATTTAGAACAAGAGGAACTTGTTATGAATGATACTAAAGGAGGAATAGGGTAATGAGCGAAAAGTGTGAACACAGACATGATGATTGTAACCGCAGAAATGGTTGCGGAGGCGGTTTTGCGCTTCTAATCGTATTGTTTATTTTATTAATTATCATCGGTGCTAGCTGCTTCGGCGGAGGCGGCTCTTGTGGATACGGTGGTTACGGCGGTTATGCTGGCGGCTATGGTGGATATTGCTGCTAATTAAAAACTATTGAAAATGGCCTTGTGCAATACGCACAAGGCCATTTTATTCATATTTTTATATGCTGTGATAATTTATTAATGTACAGAGAACGGATTAAGAAGAAGAAAATGATCTCGATAATCCCGAAAAAGGTGAGTACGATACATGTCTCTTTTAGTAAGGAGAAAGAAAACATGCTTTGTAAAAACTTAACCGCAAATAACGTGTGAACACCAGCAACGATGTAAGGAACAAAAAATAAAATTCCTAATTGAATGGTTGCAGAGCGAAACATTTCTAATTCAGTTAAGCCAAGTTTTGTAATCGTAATATACTTTTGTCTTTCAGTTGTTAAGTCATTATACATACGGAAATATAAGACACTAGCCGCACCGATAAAGAAGATAAAACCAAGAAATGCCCAAATAAAGAATTGAGCAACTGCATTTCCTTTACCGTAAATGAGTTCATCCGTAGCCGTATGTATGAAGAAAGGAACTTGAGCGTTCTCTTCTGTATGCTTTTTGTAGAACTCACGTGCATCACCACTAATAACACGTAACATATTTCTGGTTGGAACTATTGCATTTTCCCAGTTTTCTACGAAGTAGTTATAGATTACGGTTGTTTCAATATGAGGAATCATATTATCAAATACATAATCTTGTACGACAGTTAAATGTGGGAATGCAAAGGATGGTTCTATTCCCTTATTAATAAACCCTTTAATATAAAATTCTTTTTTATTAGATCCGAGTGTAATCGCATTTTGCTTTGCAAATGGATTAGATACGAGATCGAGAAGTTCTGGTGAGTGGCGAGAAATAATATACACTTCTGTAGAATCGATTGTTATTTCCGGTCTTTTCAATTGTTGAGCGATTGCGTTATAATCGCTCATCTTCATAAGCATAATATCTTCTTTTGAAGCTATATCTTTTAAGACTGTAAACTTATATTTTTTGTACTGAAAATTACTAGTTGTAAGCTCCGTTTCAATTGTAGAAATATGCTTTTGTTCAAGGGAATTGTCACCTTCTGATGTATAAGTGAAGGGGATGGGATATCGCTCTAGTACTGATGCCTTCGTATTGTTATTAGCAGCGAATAACCCAATAATAATTGTAAATGCAAGTGCAGATAGCATAGAAACGATAAAGAGTACGTTAATATTACTACGGGTACGAGCAACTAAGTCCGAAATCCATAACATATTTATTTGTTTCAAATAAAACTTTCTACGCTTCTTTAAAATATAGATAAAAAGAAGAAATGTTTGTGAAAAGAATAAATATGTCCCAACTACTACGAGCGGTAAAATAGATAACATAATAAAAAAGACAGATCCATTTTGCACATTTTTTTCCGTTACGTAGCCTCGCGGATAACCAGCGATATAATAGCATAGCCCTAAACAAATTAAAGCAAATAAAGAGATGAGTATAGATGGTCTTTTTTCAGCTGGTATTTTCTTGTTCCCTTTAATAAGGTGGGCTGTTTTTCGAGTACGAATAAACATTGGTGTAAACGTAGAAACGATTAAAAATAAAATGATAAACGTTACGGTTGTCACGATAATCGCTTCTGTTGGCCAATATAAATAGAGACCTTTAGCACTTGTTAATTTCGAAGTGACTAATAAGAAAAAGTTAGAAAATACAAGGCCACCTTGAATGCCGATAAAGATAGACAATATCCCGATTATCATATTTTCAGTAAATAACAGTCTTTTTAATTGTCGCTGTGAGATACCGAGAATTGTGAGTATCCCGAATTGCTGCTTCCGTACATTTAAAAATGTTCCAATTGAATATAAGAGAAAGAAGAACGAGAACATAACAATCACAAGCTGTGCTGTACTAGCTAAGTTCATTAGAGGATCACGTTCTTGAAAGTTTTGTACACTCTGTAACCGCGGGTGATACGCGTATACAGTAAATGAAAAGAAAACCATGATAGAAAAGGCACTACTGACAAAGTAGGCGAAATATGCTTTCGAATTACGCGAGACATTTTTAAATGCAAATTGCCAAAATGTCATCCACGTCTTCCTCCTAATAACGCTAGAACATCTAATATTTCTTGATAAAATTTCTCGCGATATAATCCGCGGTGTAGTTCGTTGTAAAGCTCGCCATCTTTAATGAAAATGACGCGGTTACAATAACTTGCTGCAAACGGATCGTGCGTAACCATTAAAATCGTTGCATCTTCTTCTTTATTTAATTTCGTAAATAGCTCCATTACGTCAATTGCTGCTTTTGAATCTAAGTTCCCTGTTGGTTCATCAGCAAGTAGAAGTGAGGGATGATGGATAACAGCACGTGCTACTGCGGTACGCTGTGCTTGTCCTCCAGAAACTTCAAAAATACGTTTGTCCAAAATATGATCAATTCCAAGCTTTTTTGAAATGTTATCAAGCTTTTCATCCATTTCTTTTAACGGAACATTATCTAATGTTAAAGGTAGTACGATATTTTCACCGATTGTTAGTGTATCTAGTAGATTAAAATTTTGGAAAACAAATCCTAACTCTTGGCGGCGGAAAATGGCTAACTTCTCTCTACGAAATGTGTGCGGTTTTTTTCCATTAATAACGACATCACCAGAAGTAGGGGAATCAATTGTAGAAATAACGTTTAAAAACGTAGATTTACCGCTACCAGATGGCCCCATGATAGCAACAAATTCACCTTTATCTACGTGTAAATTTATATTTTTTAAAGCGGTATGAGGTACTTTTCCCTCATACACTTTTGAGACGTTTTTTATGTGTAATACTTCTTCCATAATAATCACCTTTCTATTCTCTAAAACTTAATGTGTTGTGATAATTTTTGCATATAGAAGGAACGAATTAAAAGGAAAAATAGAATTTCAACCGTTCCAAAAATCATAAGTACGACTGTAATCTCAGCGAAAAACGAGAGATGTAATATTTCTTGTAGCATCTTTGTCGCAAACATCGTATGGATCGATGACATAATGTAAGGCACGAAGAAAAGAATCGCAAGCTGAATTGTCGCTGAACGTTTCATTTCAGTCTCAGTTAAGCCAATTTTCGTAATCGTTATATATTTTTCTTGCTCATTTGTTAAATCTGTATACATTCGGAAGTAAAGAACACTGCCAGCACCGATAAAGAAAATAACCCCTAGGAAAGTACCAATTAAGAAGAACGAAGCGACATTTAGTTTTGTTTTATATAGAGAATCGCTCGCTTCACTTGCATGGAACGGTGGATGCTCTGCTTGAATCGCTGCATTGTCGTTATCGATTTTTGTTATAAACGCTGAACCGATATTATGTGCTTTCTCCCAATCTGTAACCTTGAAGTTATATACACTCATTTGTTTGGAAACGGTGGATAAGGCTTCTACATTTTCATCAGATAGTATGAGTACTTGGTATATTAAGCTGTTTGGGAATGGGTTATAACTTTTATATTCTTTCACTTGTAGTTGTAAATTGTTTTGAGTAAGTGTAAGAGTATTTTTCTTGTCTTTATTGTGAAGTGTTCCAATAACTTGATCATCTAAGTCTTTCATAAGGATATAAGATTCATTCTTATTCACCGTGAGTTTTTCCCAATTTAACGCCTTAGCAAGTACATTATAGTCACTTTGTTTAATTGCGTAATAGAGCTGTGTGTTATCTTCAGCTGAAGATACTTCATATATATCTGTTTTAAATTTTGTATAAGTAAAGTGCTCTTCATTAAATTTCTGCTCTAACCAGTTTAAATGTTCATCAGCTAATGTATTTTCAGTATGTGATAAATAAGTAAACGGGAAAGGGTTTTGTCTAATCGCATCAAACTTTGTAAATTTCCCGAATCCATATAAGAATGTAATCATTGTAAAAGCGAGCGTCGATAGCATCGCCACAATAAAGAGCATATTAATATTCGTACGAATGCGTGATGCTAAATCAGAAATCCAAAGCATATTAATTCGTTTCATATAAAACGTTCTTCGCATTTTTAAAATACGAATAAGTAAAAAACTAATTTGTGAAAAGAAAAAGTATGTTCCAGCTGCAATAAGCGATGGGATGACAAATATACTAGAGATGGCATATAAAAGCCCAATGATGTCACCTAGCGACATAAAATACAGCGGATTTGCGGCTAACGCATATCCACATATTAAACACATCGCACCAAATAGAGAGATGAGAACGGATGCTTTTCTTTCTTTTTGTTTTGTTCCTTCTTTTAAAAGACGTACGGCTTTTCTCGTACGAATGAGCATGGGTGTAAAAGATGATACGAGAATGAAGAGCCCAAGAAAGATGATGATAGTTAAAACGATAGCACTTGTAGGCGGATATAAATATAAACCAGGTACGTGTGTAATTTTGGCGGTAACTAATAAAAAGAACTGTGAAAAGACGACTCCAAGTTGAATGCCAAAAAATATAGAAAGAGCACCAATTAACATATTTTCTATAAATATGAGTCGTTTTAATTGTTTTTGAGATATGCCAAGTACTGTTAAAATCCCGAACTGTTTTTTTCGTACTTTTAAAAACGTACCGATTGAATACAGTAAAAAGAAAAATGAAAAGAACACAATGACAACTTCTGAAATTGTCATTAATATGTTCAGAGAATAATTCACGTCTGTCATATGCAATTTAGGATGAAATAAATAAACTGCAAATGAGAAAAAGATTGCGATGGAGAACGCACTGCTTACAAAATAGGCGAAATAAGCTCTGGCGTTCCGCGTCACGTTTTTAAATGCAAACTGCCAAAATGTCATTCACCTAGCCTCCTAATGGGGTGAAGATGAGAAGAGCATAAGAAATACTCTTTTCATCAAGTTTGTTTTAAATATTTTGTCCACTCGTGTACTGTGATAATTTTTGCATATAAAGTGAACGAATAAATAAGAAAAATACGATTTCAACGAATCCAAAAATAATAAGAACGGCTGAAACTTCTTTGAACAGAGATAAACCAATTACATCTTGTAGCATTTTTGTTGCGAACATTGTATGAATGGATGCCATAATGTACGGAATGAAAAATAAAATACTAAGTTGAATGGTTGCAGATCGTTTCATCTCTGTATCTGTTACACCGATTTTAGAAATCGTTATATATTTCTCTTGTTCGTTCGTCAAATCCGTATACATTCTAAAGTAAAGAACGCTACCAGCTCCAATGAAGAAGATAACTCCTAAAAATGTCCCGATTAAGAAGAATGCGGCACTACCAGATGTTATTTTGTATAACGATCCTGCTGATTCAAAGGATCGAATAAGAGGTCCTTCATACTGGGATTTATTTCGATCTTTTTGCACCTTTTCTATAAAATTATCAGCAATTTCATATGTCTGTTCCCAGTTTTGAATTTTGTAATTGTATGCTGATATATGTTTTACGGTGTTAGGTAAGTTATTTACGATAATATCAGGCAACACTATCGTTTGATATGAAAAGTCAGATGGGATTGCGTTTACATGCTCATAGCCTTTCACTCGTAATTTCGTATTTGTACTAGAGAGTGTAATGTAATCTCTTTTGTAGCTTTGCTCAAATTCGTTGAATATGGTGATATAAGATGTCCCTGTTAGCACATATGCTTCGTTATCATCCATAAATAGTTGTTTCATTCGTAAAGAATCTGCAAGTTTGTTATAGTCACTTTGCTTAATTGCGTATACGTCATTATAAATGGCTATATCTTTATCTTCTTTTAGTGGTGTTTCATATATATCAGCTTCTATTTTTTGATAAGGGAAATGCTCTTTTTGTAATTGTTGCTCAAGCCAATTTAAATGCTCTGTAACAAAAGGGTTCGCATCATAAGAAAAATAAGAAATTGGAAAAGGAGAAGTTCTATTAACTTCTAGCTTAATAAATTTCCCGAATCCATATAGAAACGTAATCATTGTGAAAGCGATCGTAGATAGCATCGCTACAATAAAAAGCATATTAATATTCGTTCGAATACGGCTCGCTAAATCCGAAATCCAAAGCATATTAATCCGTTTCATATAAAACTTCCTTCTTTTCTTTAAAATATAAATCAGTAAGAAACTAATTTGTGAAAAGAAGAAATATGTTCCGATTGTAACAAGCATTGGGATAACGAAAATACTTGAAACCATATATATAACACCGATTTGCGGGCTTACTGATACGAAATATTTAGGATTTCCAGCTAACGCATAACCACCAAATAAACAAATCGCACCAAATAATGAAACAAGTATGGAGGGTTTTCTTTCTTTTTGTTTTCCACCATTTGTTTTTAAAAGGTGTACCGCTTTTTTTGTACGAATAAGCATTGGTGTGAATGCAGATACAATGATAAAAAGACTAAGGAAAACAATGGTTGTTAGAATAAACGCGTTAGTAGGACCGTATAAATATATTCCTGGAACATGCGTAAGTTTGGCTGTTACTAATAAAAAAAATTGAGAAAAAACAACTCCAAACTGCATGCCGAAAAAGATAGATAAAATCCCGATTAACATATTCTCCATAAAAACAAGACGATGTAATTGTTTTCTCGATATTCCTAAAATGGTCAAAATACCAAATTGTTTTTTTCTAACTTTAAAAAAAGTACCAATAGAATATAGTAAAAAGAAGAAAGAGAAAAATACAATTACTACTTCTGAAAATATCATTAATCCTGAAATTTCAGAGGTCATGCTAAAATTTTGTAATTTCGGATGAAACAAATAAACAGCAAATGAAAAGAACACAGCAATGGAAAAGGAACTACTTACAAAGTAAGCAAAATAAGCTCTTGAATTACGCGTTACATTTTTAAATGCAAATTGCCAAAATGTCATAGATTATACCTCCGGCTAGAAGATATAGAAGTAGTTGTATTGCAAAAAATGTATGAGATTGAGTTCTCATACATTTTGCTTGCATATGTTACGATCATGCTTCGGTCACCTTCTCCGTATGTTCTGCTTGATTATTTGCAGCGTTGTGGAAGATGATTTTAATCGTCGTTCCTTTACCAACTTCAGAATCTAGTTTGACAGAGTGACCTAAATAATCACAAATTTTACTTACAATATAAAGTCCCATACCAGTAGATTCTCCGAATGCGCGACCGTTTTTCCCAGTGTAAAACGGTTCAAATACTCTTCGAATATCTTCTTGCGGAATACCAACACCTTCATCACGAACTTCTAAAATAATATCTTTTCCGTTTCGATAAGCAGATAAGAAAACTTTCTTTCCGCGTTCACCAGAGTAACGAACAGCATTTGTCATTAACTGATAGATGATAAATTTTAGCCATTTCGCATCAGAAGCAACTTTTAAATCAGAATGGACTTCTAAAACAGGGAAGACACCATTACGAATGAATAGTTCTTTTAATCCGTTAATATTTTTTGTTACCGTATCTTTTAATGAAATCGTCTCGACATGGAAATCTTCATGGAAGTTATTTAACCTAGCCATGTATAAAGCCATATCAAGCCCTTGGTTTAGACGCTCTAATTCTTTTTTAAACTTTGGAATTAAATGCTCGTCTTCCATTTCTAGCACCATAAGCTGCATAACAGAAACAGGTGTCTTCATTTGATGTACCCAATGGTTAATAAATAATTGATGTTCTTGTTGTTTTACTTCATACGATTGTAGTTCTTTTTGGAAGAGGCGGTACTGCGTACGCACGAGTTCATTGACACCGTGAGGCATCGGAGCAGTCGCTCTTTCAATAAACGCATCTTCCATTTTTTCTGGTTGCTCACTTAATCTATGGTACATTCTACGATTGCGAACGTAACGATAAGCGAGGAAACAAATAAATAAGTATAAACTTAAAACAACGAAGTAAAATTTATTGTTTTGAAATCCATCTACTGCATCATAAAGAACGAAGATGATACCGAAGTTTAATACGTACAGTAGGAAAAATGCAAAATGATCACGTAAAAATAGCTTCATGCTTATTCACTCCAAGTTGCGTTAAAGCGATATCCAAGTCCACGTACTGTTTCAATAGAGTTCTCAATACCAAGCTCATTAAACTTTTTACGAAGACGCGTAATGTTTACGTTCAATGTATTTTCCTCAACGAAACTTTCATCATCCCAAAGCGCAGCTAATAAATCTTCACGGCTCGCTGTACGAGGGAATTTTGATAATAACATTTCTGCTAAAATAGCTTCTTTCTTCGTTAAAAGAACTTGTTCAGATCCAAAATGAATTTCTGGACGTTCTGGAAATAGTTTTAACCCTTCTACTTCAACGATACGTTCAGAAATATTTGGTGCATAATCACCGTAAATACGGCGTAATTGTCCTTTGATTTTCGCCATTACAACGTCGTAGTGGAACGGCTTTGTAATGTAATCATCCGCACCGCTTTCAATCGCCATAATTTGTTCCATCTCACCAGCACGCGCTGAAATGAAAATAATTGGACAAGTAGATTCATGACGAATTTGACGGCACCAGTAGAAACCATCGAATTTCGGTAAGTTTACATCAAGTAAAACAAGATGTGGTTTCACAGCGTTAAACGATTCCATAATATCATCGAAATTCTCCGCTACAACAGCCTCATAACCGTACTTCTGAATGTGAGATTGCAGTAATGATGAAATATTTGGATCGTCTTCAACGATTAAAATTTTATACATATGTATATTCCTCCTCAAAAAAAACAATTGTAGCTATAGTGTATCATGTGTTTCAAGTCTTTTCATTATGTTGAAAGATAAGCTAGTAAACAGTATAGGTTAAAAGTTAGAAAAGTAAAAAGTATTATAGGAATAATTCAATATATTTTCCTTTTAAATATATGAATGAATAAAAAGTATTATATTTTTTATGAAATTTGGAACTTTATTTTGCTTACCGTCCAATATATAGTGAGAACATCGTTAAGGAGGGGGCACTACTTGGCAAGTAATGAAGATATACATATTTGGATAGAGCGTTTACTAAAAGGTGACGAGGAGGCTTTTGAATTTATATTTAACTTAACGAGTCAGAGAGTCTATGAAACCGTCTTTGCTATAGTTAAAAATCGGCATGATACAAATGAAATCGTAAATGAAATCTACTTTCAACTTTGGAAATCTATTTCAACATATGATCAATCTAGACCGTTTCTATTTTGGTTGAATGGAATTGTTTACAAACAGATTAGTCAATGGAGAAAACACATATGGAAGAGGCTGCGCTTATTTGAAAAACAACAACTAAGTGATGAGACAGTTGTAGAAGTTCCAGAAAAAGTATTATTAAGAAAAGAAACAGAAGAGCTGCTTTCCTTTTTAACCTGCGTAATCTTTAGATTTTATTCAATATAGAGTAATTGGCGTAGGGTACAAAATAAAAAGGGGCGTATAGATGATTGACAATTAACTAAAATCATTTTAACATTTAGATAAATATCTAAATGTCTAATTAATGAGGGGAAGAAAGACATTGAATCAAGCATTCAAAGCATTAGCAGATCCAACAAGGCGAAAAATTTTAGATTTATTAAAAGAAGGCGATCTAACCGCTGGTGAGATCGCTGAACATTTCAATATGACAAAACCAAGTATTTCACACCACTTAAACGCACTTAAAAATGCTGAACTTATTCAAGATGAAAAGAAAGGGCAATTCGTTGTGTACTCTTTAAACACAACGGTCTTTCAAGATTTGTTGACTTGGGTGTTTACATTTACGAATAAGGGGGAAGAGGGGAAATGAAAAAACATCTTTTTGCAATCTTATTAATCGTTATAACTTGTTTAGCTTGGGCGTTTGCTTGGCCGCATTTGCCGGATACAATTGCGACACATTGGAGCGGCGGTAAGGTAGATGGCTATTCGTCTAAATTTTACGGAATGGTTTCTATGGTCGGAATTATGATTGCATTATATATATTTCTAAATGTGATACCAAAGATTGATCCAAGGAAAGCAAATTACGAGAAATTTTCTAAAGCCTTTATGATGATGAATAATGGGGTACTATTGCTACTATTTGTAGGAAATATAGATATTATTACAAGTGGATTAGGATATAACTTATTCATTAATCGGGTGCCTGAATTATTAGTTGGTGTTTTATTTTTAGTAATGGGTAATTATTTACCACAGTGTAAGCCAAACTTTTTTGTCGGGATGCGTAATCCATGGACGTTAAGTAATGAAGAAGTATGGCGGAAAACACATCGGTTTAGCGGAAAAGTATTTGTGGCGTTAGGAGTTATTATGATTATAAGTGTTTTCGCTCCGGCTGATTGGAGAACTTATATAATGCTTGGGATTATAGTAGTTGCTGTCATTATAACGAATTTATATTCTTACGTTTTGTATAAAAAAGAAATACAAATGTGAGTTATATTAGTCAAATTTTATATTTATAGTTTCTATGTGTTAAGGGATTTTAATACTCAGTGGGAATAATGAAAAGCTCACTGAGTAAATTTTTCGTTTTAAGGTCTGAAAATTCAATCGAAAAGGTGATTTGGGGGGGATTTACATGTTAGAAATTATAAATTTTAGCAAGACATATAAAGACGGTAAGAAAGCAGTTGATCATTTGAATATTGCTGTTAAAGCAGGGGATATCTTTGGATTTATTGGACATAACGGTGCGGGGAAAAGTACAACAATTAAGTCGTTAGTAGGAGTTATAGATTTTGAAGAGGGTGAAATTTTTATTGATGGACATTCAGTAAAAAAGGATCCGATTGCATGTAAGAGAGTAATGGCGTATATTCCTGATAATCCAGATTTATATGAGCAATTAACAGGAATTCAATATTTGAACTTTGTTGCGGATGTGTTTAAAGTGCCTGCGAGGGATCGGGAAGAACAGATACAGAAGTATGGGGATGCTTTTGAGATTACACCGTACTTAGGGGACTTAATATCTTCTTATTCACACGGTATGAAACAAAAAGTAGCGATTATATCGGCGGTTTTACATAAACCAAAATTATTAGTTTTAGATGAACCTTTCGTTGGTCTTGATCCAAAGGCAGCCGTAGTATTGAAAGGTATTATGAAAGAGCTTTGTGAAAAAGGAAGTGCGATTTTCTTTTCTACGCACGTTTTAGATGTAGCTGAGAAGTTATGTAATAAAGTAGCGATGATTAATAGAGGGAAATTAGCACTTTCAGGAGAAGTAAATTCTTTAATTAAGGAAGGCTCATTGGAAGAGCTCTTTATGAAGGAGCTTGCTAATGAATACTAATAGTTTAGGTCTTTTGAAAATTCGGTTGATAACGCAGCTCGGTTTAAACACCTTTAAATACGAAAAAGATAAGAAAAAGAAGCAGAATAAGATTTTGCTGACAGCATCTATTGCTCTAGTTGGTGTCATGTTAATGTTATATTGCGGAGCTTCGGCATATGGGTTGGTAAAACTAGGAATGAGTGAAATTATTCCCGTCTATGCACTAGTTATTAGCAGTGTATTAACGTTGTTTTTCACTATATTTAAGGCAAATGGAGAAATTTTTGCTTTTAAGGATTACGACTTTTTAATGTCATTGCCGATTCGCGTAAGTACTGTTATTGCAAGTAGATTTTTGTATTTATACCTGCTGAATACAATCTTTTCAATCATAATCATGCTACCAATGGGAGTTGTGTATTGTATACATGAAAATCCATCAGTTTCTTTTTACTTTATGTGGTTCATCAGTATGTTTATCGCATCTTTAATCCCAACAACAATCGCAGCAATCTTTGGAGCTTCGATTACGGCAATCGCTTCTAAATTTAAAAATACGAATAAAATAACTACGATTTTAAGTTTTATAGTAATTATTACATTCGGTTCCTTTATGCTAAAAAACGGAAATGCTCAATATAGCCTTAATGATATGAACGGAATTGGTGCAATTGTTTCGGAGCAATTAACTAAAGTGTATCCATTAGCTAACATGTTTCAAAAAGCAATTGTTAATGCTGATATGGTAGCTTTCATCTTATTTGTGGGGATATCAGTGATTTGGTATTATCTTTTTATAAAAATACTTTCGTTAAAATATAAGCAAATAAACACAGGGATCACCACTTATCATATGCTTTCAAATTATGAGATTAATAGCATGAAAAAAGAGAGTGTATTGGTCGCATTGTATAAAAAAGAGCTGACACGTTTCTTCTCTTCTACAGTGTATGTTATAAATAGTGGAATGGGAGTCGTGATGGCGCTAGCTTTCTCGCTAGCTATAGTTGTAGTAGGACCAAGCCAATTAATAGCGTATCCTGGAATTGAGCCCCTGTTGCAAAAAATTGCCCCATTTGCTATTGCAGCAGCGATTTCGATGACATGTACAACATGTGTGTCATTGTCTTTAGAAGGAAAAAATGTATGGATTATTAAATCATTGCCTATAGCGCCAAAGGTGATTTATGATAGTAAAATTCTTATGAATCTTTCATTGAGTATACCTGCATCACTTATTAGTGCTGTATTACTAATAATCGGGTTAAAGCTAGATGTTTGGAGTTCTCTTTTCATCGTCATAACACCGATAATATATTCATTATTTTCAGCAGTATGGGGGATTTTCATTAATAATCGATTTGGTTATTATGATTGGGTATCAGAAACTCAAGTAGTAAAACAAAGTATAGGATCGTTTGTTGGTATGTTTGGTGGCTTAATTGTGGCGGTTATACCTGCCTTGTTAATTGGTACTGCTACTATCTCGAACTACAGAGTATTTACTTTTGCAGTTATTATAGTGCTTACGATTATTACTATTTTCTTGTATAAGAACGAGTCGAGAAGAAGTATAAAATAAAGGAGCTGCTTTTCCTTTAAAAAGGAAGAGTAGCTTCTTTATTTTGGAAAGGTTAGATTCTTATATTACTTTTTTAAAACAGGTACCCATATTTCACTTCTGAAATTCGGAGAGGATACGTCTTTACTTTCATTCCACAATATCTCTGGTCCTTCCGCTAGTTCATAGTTCGAAGAAGGGAACCATTCAGAATAAATACGTCCCCACACATTTTGTAATGCATCAGGAAATGGACCGACAGCTTCAAATATAGCCCATGTTGAAGCTGCGACTTCAAGTTGCGCGAATTGCTCTGGACAATCTTTCGTTGTGGCTACTCCAATATAGTGATCAAGTTCTCCTTTTTCCTCCATTCTCCCTTCAGAAAAATTAGTAGAGGCACTAATAATTCCAGTAGGTTCAATGTTTGAAAGGGACTTTAATGTTTGAATGGAGTCTGGGTTTAAACTTTTCCACATAGAAGCGATTTCTTCATTTACACCATTGAAAATGATTGATACTCGTTTTGTAATACCTATAATTCGAAATGGCTCTTTTTCTTCAATTCGATAATTCATTTCATTTCCTCCTTGAATGGATAACTGGAAGGTCATTGGTGAATAAGCCTTCAAAGAATGGCTACTATTTCGGGCCTCTGAAGGTGTTATACCGTGCAAGTTTTGAAATGCACGAGCGAATGAATCTGGTGAGTTGTAGCCATATTTTATAGCGACATCAATGACTTTTACATTGCTGTTTTTTAGTTCAAAGGCAGCGAGAGTAAGACGTCTACAGCGAATATAATCAGATAGTGATATGCCTGCTAAAAACGAAAACATTCTTTTAAAGTGATACTCAGAACAGAGAGCTAGCCTCGCAACTTCTTTAAAATCAATTTCATTCGTAAGGTTACCTTCAATATAGTGCATTGCATTATTCATATTTTTAAGTGAATCCATATTATGACCTCCTCTGTACATAGAATAACAGGAACGAAATAACCCCATCCGACATTTCGTGCACAACTTTGTAGGTGCATTTTTTACCTTACAAAATTGTAATGTTCCTGTAAGGAGAATGAATGGATGGTATGATATCCCAATGTTATAGTAGCAAAGTACTTTAATTCATTATGTTAACTTTTTGATGTCTTTACTTATGTGCCTTACATAACTGTCATGTTTGTGTAAGAAACATCGATAGTGGCAAGAGTAGAGAGTGTATATAGTTGAAAATAGAGAATAGAAGAAATGAGGGATGTCGAGATGAAAACAGTGTTAGAAGCAAAAAATATCGAAAAAGTGTATGACACGGGTGGTAATAAATTTGCAGCGTTAAAAGGTATTAACTTACAAGTAAAAGAAGGTGAATTCGTTGGAATTATGGGACCTTCTGGTTCTGGTAAGACGACTTTACTAAATGTTCTTTCTACAATTGATAATGCGACGAACGGTGAAATTTTAATTGATGGAAAAGATATTGTGAAGATGAATGATGATAAGTTAGCGTTATTCCGCCGCGATCATTTAGGTTTCATTTTCCAAGATTATAATTTATTAGATACGTTAACAGTGAAAGAGAATATCGCTTTACCACTTGCGTTATCAAAGGTGAAAGCGAGTGAGATTGATCGCCGCGTTCTTGAAATCTCAAAGAAATTCGGTATTGATCATATTTTAAGTCAGTTCCCATATCAAGTGTCGGGTGGACAGAAGCAGCGCTGCGCAGCATCACGTGCAATTGTTACGAATCCAAGTATGATTTTCGGAGACGAGCCAACTGGAGCGCTTGATTCTAAATCTGCAACAGATTTACTTGAAAGTATGAAGTCATTAAATGAATATGATAACTCAACAATTTTAATGGTAACGCATGATGCATTTGCAGCAAGTTATTGTAAACGAGTTATTTTCATTAAAGATGGTGAACTATATAAAGAATTGCACCGCGGTGAATCAACGCGTAAACAGTTCTTCCAAAAAGTCGTTGACGTAATGTCTTCTATTTCTGGAGGTATGGCCGATGACCTTATCTAGCATTGCCCTCCGCAACATACAGCGGAACTTTAAAGACTACTTTGTATATTTCGCATCTATGATTTTTAGTATTGTTATTTATTTTACATTTAAAGCACTGCAATATAATTCACAAATGGAAAAAGCAGCAGAAGCTTCTAAAAAGATTAGTGGTGCATTTCAAGTTTCCAGTGTGATGCTTATCATTTTCGTAGCAGTGTTTATTATATATTCGAACGGATTCTTTACACGTAAACGTAAAAAAGAAGTTGGCTTATATTCGTTATTAGGTATCCGTAAAAGACAAATTGGTAAAATGCTCTTTTATGAAAATATGTTAATGGGATTAATGTCATTAGTAATCGGGATTGCAATCGGTAGTGTCCTTTCAAAATTATTCCTTGAGTTATTAGTAAATATGATGGGATTAAATTTAAACGTTCATTTTGAAGTACCAATGGCAGCAATTATTGATACAGCAATTATTTTCTTTGTGATTATTTTATATACATCACTCCAAGGATATCGTTTAATTTATCGCTTTAAGTTAATTGAACTTTTCCGCGCAGAACGTGAAGGAGAAGCACTGCCAAAAGGATCTGTCATTATGGCGTTAATTTCAGTTTTCTTAATCGGCTCAGGTTATTTCTTAGCGTTAATGTTTATGAAAGCAGTTATGTATGCAAACTTTATGGCAGTCGCACTTTATATATTACTTGCGACAGTATTAGGTACGTATTTACTATTTATGTTCTTTACAGTATTCGTATTGAAACGTGCAAGAAATAATAAATCATCGTTTTATAACGGTATGAATATGGTAACGACGTCACAGTTACTATATCGTATTAAAGGAAATGCAAAGTCACTTGCGACGATTTCTATTTTAAGTGCGGTAACATTAACAGCGGTTGGTACGTCAGTTACGATGTATTACAACACATTTACACAATCAAAAGCAGCTATGCCATACAGTTATTCTTACGAGAAAAAAGATGCAGAGCTTGATAAGAAAGTAAATGCGATTTTTGCAGAAGAGAAGAAAGATCATCCGATCAAAGATCAAGTTGAAATTGAGACAGTTCCTGTAAAAGGGAAGTTTGAAGGAGATAAAGTTGATTTCATTCTTAATATGAATTACACGATTTCAGAGAAATATCAATTTATGTCTCAATCTGAATTTAACAAGCTTGCTAAAAAAATTGATGCGGAAACAGTGAATGTAGCTACTGGCGAAGCATTTATATATGATAGTTCTTATATGGAAGGGTATGAGTTTAGCCCCGAATATAAAGGAAATAAAGCGGTATTCCAAATTGAAAATGAAACGAAGACGTTGAAAATCCAAGGTGCAAATAATAATGCAATTACAAACTTAGGTGAACTAGTTGTTGTCGTTTCAGATGAAATGTATGAACAAGCGAAACAAGCATTTGGAACACGTATTGTAAAAAATATTGATGTAAAAGATGAAAGAAACAGTAAAGTGTTAACGGAAAAATTAGCAAAAGTGATGCCAACTGGTGTATCAGAAATGGCACCACCATTTAGAGACTTCTATACTGGTTTCCATATGGGACTGGAAGCAACTGGACTAATGATGTTCATCGGACTATTCTTAGGTTTAGTCTTCCTATTAGCGACAGGCTCAATCATTTACTTTAAGCAGCTTACAGAAGCAAGTGCTGACCGTGATCGTTACATTGTCCTTCATAAAGTCGGGGTAACGAAACAAGAAATGAAAAAAGCTATTGCAAAACAAGTGAGCTTTATCTTTGCAATTCCACTAGTAATCGGAATTCTGCACAGCTTGTTTGCATTAAAAGGTTTAGGGAACATACTGCCATTTGAAATTATGATTCCGCTTTTAATTAGTATTGGAGTATATAGTGTTATTTATATTGGATATTACTTCATCACAGTTCGTTCTTATTATAAAATCGTGAGTGCGAAGTAATAAAGGGACAGCTATCGTAATAGGGATAGCTGTTTTTTTATTCTTCATAAAATCTTAAGAAACTTCCTCAATTTTTATTAAGAAACGATAGTTATACTTAGAAACAAGTTAAAAACTATTGAACGAATGGGGAGAAGGTTACATGCAACTCATAACATTCTTACATGAATTTATTAAACATCCGAAACATACTGGTGCAATTGCGCCAAGTTCAAAAATATTAGCAAAGAAGATGGTAGATGTAATTGATTTTAATAGAGCGAAATGCATTGTAGAGCTAGGGCCGGGTACAGGAGCTTTTACGAAAGAAATTATGAAGAGAAAGAAGAAGGAGACATTATTTCTTCTTATTGAAATTAATGAAGTATTTTTCAAAGAGTTAAAGAGAAAATTTAAAGATGAGCAGAATGTGATTGTTATACATGGCTCAGCGGAAAATATAAAGAAGTATAGGGAACAATTGAATATAGAATGTATTGATTACATCTTATCAGGATTGCCTTTCACTTCTTTACCAGAAGAGGTTTCAAAGCGCATTTTAAACAGCGTAATGGAAACGATACATGAGAATGGAGAATTTATTACATTTCAATATTCACTTGTGAAAAAAGGATTTATACAGCATTTCTTCCCTGAAATTACACTAGAAAAAGTGTGGTTCAATTTCCCGCCAGCTTACGTCTTTAGCTGTAAAAAAGAGCTAAGGAGAGCATATGCATAATGGAGCTAAATGAATTAATGTCATACATTGAGCAGTATGGTTATTGGGCTTTATTTTTCTGTTTATGGTTAGGTATTATCGGTATGCCGATTCCAGATGAAATGATTGTAATGAGCGGTGGATTAGTATCATCGATGGGTATATTGGATTTGATTCCCGCCTTTTTACTAACGTATTTAGGCGTTGTATCCGGCCTTTCTTTAGGGTATATACTCGGGAAAATTTTTGGCATAAAAATACTTAATAAATTGATGAAAAAGAAAAAGACGAAGTATCTTTTAAAATCGCAAGAGATGATAGCAAAATATGGTCATTATACATTAGTTATAAGTTATTTTATACCTGTTGTGAGGCATATTGTACCGTATTTAGTAGGAATGAATAACATGTCTTTTAAAACGTATGCGATTTATTCATATGTAACAGGATTTGTATGGACGTTAGTTTATTTCTTACTAGGTTCTATATTTGGAAAGCATATAGAAGTAATAGTAACACTTGCGACCGAGTACGGTATATATTTTGGTGGCATTGTTATTGTAGTTTGTAGTATTTCTTATATGTATATGCATAAGAAGAATGCCGTAGTGAGTGAAATAAAGCAACATTCATAGTTTGGTAAATGATGCTGGAGGAGATTTTGTGAGTAAAGGAACGATACTTATCGTGGACGATGAGAAGGAAATTAGAAAACTTATCGCCAGATATTTAAAAGTGAAATCTAAATGGATTGAAAGTATGAAATAGGAAAAAGTACAAGATGAAGAAATACCCGCTAAAGCAAAAGAAAAAGTAACAATAAAACATGCTGATTTATAGAAATGATAAGTCGGATTTGATAGAAAAAGTAACGAGAAAAATTTGAATGTTTTGGGGTTTTGTGGTGATTTCTAAATTTTTTATAAAGAAGATAAAGTTTATCATAACTTTATTTAAACTGCATTTCTTCTGTGTACGATGACTAGTATTCTATAGTATGTAGATAAAAAATAGTAAGGAGTAGCAGGATAATTAAGCAGGTTTCTAAGAAGAAAATATTATTATTTCTTTCAATTATTCTTTTGGCTTTATTGGCGGTGTATGTATGTACAAATAATAAGCATGTCCAAAATATTGTTCATAATATAGAAGACATTTATAAAGTATATAAAGAGAATCAAGCATTGAAAGGGAAAATTGAACATCAAGAATCATTAAAGGGTAAAGTGCAAATGTTAAGTGAGGAGAAAGAAAATCTTACTAAACTTATCAATAAAACGAAAGAATTAAAGGAACAAGGAAAATACAATCTAATTCAAGCTACAGTAGTAAGGCGTGAAGCAGAAGATTGGTATGGAAAAATCTCTCTTGAGAGAGGGGCACAACATGGTGTAAAGGTTGGTATGGCTGTTATTACAGTGAACGGTTTTATTGGAAAGGTAGATAGTGTAGATCAATATACATCTGTTGTGAAATTAATTACGAGTGATGAACGAACGAATCGTTTAGCAATCACCCTTCAAAATAATTCATCCATTTTAGGATTTGTTACAGGGTATGATAAGAAAAAACAGGCCCTTCGAATTGATAATATCCCATCAGATAAAGTGAAAGAAATAAAAATAGGTGATAGCATTATTACCTCTGAATTGAGTCAGAAAATACCACCAGGTCTTGAAGTAGCAGAGGTACTAGAACAAGAACAAGATCAATATGGTCTTACTTATACTATTTATGCAAAACCAAAGGCGAATTTATATGATTTAGAATATGTTATTTTAATACAACCTAAATAATAGTTTTATATAGAGTCCATCAGAGGTGGATTAGAAACGAAGAGAATTAATGTAAAGTAAAGAGTGAGAGGGATAAGGAAAGGTAAAACGGTACTAAATTTAATAACATGTGGGTATATCTTTATATCGTTGTTATCTTATCTTTATCTCGGACAATTATAATGAAGAGGTAAACTGATGATAAGTGCAAAGTTATTAAGTATTACAGAGGGGCTTTTTTTGTCCATTTCTAATGTTAATGATTTATATAACTTTTTAAATAGACTAGAAAACCTATAAAATATCCTTCGAATTTATATTTATAAATATATTATTTAAGTGTGAGAATATTGATGTCATCTTCGTGAGAACAAAGTAAAGGTATATGAATCGGATTGTGAAACTAATAATATTAATATAATGATTTTCAGGTAGTATACATTACAAAAATGTAAGGATAATGTAAGAGGAATCAATATTGCTGTTTGTCGGGAAAAGATAAAATGATAGTTAGTGGCTATGAAAATAGCATGATCGTAGCACTAGCCACATGACAGGAGGCAATATGAAAGCTTTAATATTTGAAGAGAACGTTGTACAAAGAGGGGATAGTAAAAAGGTGAATGTAGTATACCACGCTGTAGAGAATCGTGGGTGTAAAGTGTGTTATTAAAACTTTCTATTTCCAGTATGAAAAAAATGATAAAGGATTACATCGTTTTACTAATAGGTCTTGTAATCTCAATTTCTATTTTTTATATGTTTCAAACGCTTGCGTTAAATAAAGAGTTTACAATGAATAACAGTATTATTGGTTCAATTGTATTTGTATTTCAAATAGGCTCTGTTTTGGTAGCGTTTATTACATTCTTTTATATTTTTTATGCAAACTCTTTTCTACTTTCACTCCGGCAGAAAGAGCTTGGTATGTACCTTGTATTAGGGGCGAAAAAGAGTAAAATTAGTCAACTTTTATTTTTTGAGACGTTCATTATGGGAATGATTTCACTAGTGCTAGGTAGTGTATTCGGAGCCATTCTTTCTAATTTCGTTAGCAAATTTCTAACGAAACAATTGGAAATTTCAGCGGAAGGTTATCAAGCATTTTATGGTCCTGCATTCAAAATAACATTTATATTCTTTAGTGTGTTATTTCTACTTACATCCGTTGTGAATGTGATTCGTATAGCACTTAAAACAGAACTAGATTTAATTCGTACAGAGGAGCAAACGGAGCGCATACGAATGAAAGGACCAGCCACAATATTGTTACTTTTATGTAGTTTGCTAGGACTAGGTGTAGGGTATTATTTCGTACTCTTCGTAGGAATAAAGGGCGCTGGAGCCATTATGCTTCCACTATTCACGATTACAATCGGGACATATCTTATATTTATTTCGTTCTTACCTATGATTGTTAACAGGTTAAAGAAAACGCGCTATTTAAATGAGAAGAAATTAAATGCATTTACATTTGCACAATTGCAGTTTCGTGTAAGTAGTTTGGCGAAAATATTAGGCACGGTAACGATGCTAATTGGACTGGGTGTGGGGGCAATGGCTGGTGGCATGTCTTTACAGAAAAACGTAATCCTTACAGCAGAAAGAATGTCAGGTTATGATATTACAATTCATGATCCAGAAGCAGAGGATTATAAAGCTATGGAAAAAATGAAAATTGTAGATAAAAAACAATATAAATATAAAGTTAATAATGAGGCTGTTTACTATTTAAAAGAAGAATTATTGGAGAACCCTCCACTGTTATTTGGAAAGAAAGAGACAACACATATTACTGAACAACTTCCATCTTCGAGCTATAGGATGTTTAAGAGGGAGGAAGTTGATCCATCTAGTTCTACGTTACCACTGAATTGGGATAAGAGTATGGATAGTGATTTTAGATCGAATATTTCTGTATATGATCGTAAACCTGTCTATATCGTCGATGAAAAACGTTATGAAGCGATCCAAGGGAATGAGCATACATTTTTTATTGCTAAAGTAGATAATATTTTAAGGTATAAAACAGAGTTAAAAGAGATGGATGATCGTCAAATCGAAAAAATAGCCGCTACTATTAATAAGCCTAAGGAAGATGTATATTTACCGACAAACTATAGTGATTATGAATCTATGCTTGCCTTTTCAAAAGGAACTTCCTTTATGGGATTCTTTTTAGGCCTTGCTTTTTTAGCTATGATGGCAAGTTGTTTAATGTTTAAGATCCTTTCTGGAGCTACGAAAGATATAGGGCGTTATGAGATGCTTCGGAAAATTGGGGTACGTAAAGAATTACTTATAAAATCTATGTATAAAGAATTAGGCATTGTATTTCTATTTCCAGCTATATTGGGTCTTATACACGTTTTGGTAGGAATGAATGTATTTACATTTGTTAAATTTTTTGTGAATCCATATGTGAATATTGGACTTCCGATTTGTATATTTTTAATTATTTACGTTGTTTACTATTTGATCACTATTCAATTATATAAGGGGATTGTCCTCCCAAAGAAAAAATAGAATATAGAATTCAAGGGTCTCAAACTTATTATAGTTTGGGACTTTTGAATATTATTAAGGAGAAATCAAGGAATCCCTCTACTATTTTTAAGGAAATACATCTATACATAGAGATTAGTGTAATTAATTACACTAATTGAATTTTTAAGTGAAATATATCGTATCTGCATCTTATATTTATATAGCTTGTTTAGTCTATAAATACCCCCAAGCTGGTATTTAAAAAAGTATACAGGGAGAAAATGAAATGAGAAAAAAATTTTACCAATTTGTGCGATGGCACTTTTATCAATAGGATATTCATCGTTAGCTAGCGCATCTACTGGAACAACGTCAAAGGGAGAGGTATCAGCACAAGCATTAGAAAAAAAGGAAGCAGAATTTCATGCTTGGCAAAAAGAGGCGTTAGAGAAGAAGAAAGCAGCAATGCAGGAGCAAAAAAAATCATTAGAACGAGCAGAAGCCGTGATTCAGGATCAACAAAAAGAAGTATTAGGGAAAAAGAAAGCAACGATTCAATCACAACAAAAGAATGATATAGAGAAAAAAGAAGTAGCGAAACAATGATGATACCAAGTGCATGTTTTGTGGCATTAGGATCTGTATTTGGATTTATTCGTCGTAAGATTAAAGTATAAAATTTGTATTAGCCTATAAAAAATGGATGAATTAAAAGTGAAACTTGTAAATTTTATTGGATTTCCTTTTATATTAATTTGGTTATTGAGCATATAGGTGAACAGTAATCATTTGGATAGGAACTATGGTTGGAATGAGTTTGAGATATTGAAAAAGCTTTGCGAGGATACGCAAAGCTTTTTGTATAGTTTATTTTCTTTCGATTCACATTGCAAATAAGGAGAAAGAGGATCCTCTATGTTTGAGTTTATAAAAGGTGAAGAGGAAAATTTATTATAACTTTTGTAATAAGCGTTCGCTGCTTTCCATATCTCCTTTACATAAAGGACATTGCGGCTCTTCTTCTAACGAAAAGTTTTTACGCATCCACCCACGGCAGTTTTCTTCTTGGCATTCCCATACAGCAATTGCTTCTGGTTCTTCTACAGGTTTATCATTTTTTCTCCAATACATGTGATCGCTCCCTTAAATTGAAAAGTTTTTCGGAAAAAACAAAAAAGGTTGTTAACGATTTTGTTAACAACCTTTTTATATTAGTTCATTATACTTTATTTTTTGAAAAAATGCGAAGTTTAGTAATTGTTAAAGTATAGCAAAATAAGGATTATAAATCACTGTTGAAAGCTTTGATAATAATTCAATTTGACACGGTGTATGCCCCGTCAACCTTCTCGATATTTTTCTAGCTCTTCTTCATGCTATTGTTTTGTTGACTTTGGAATTTCTATATCATCAATTAGGCGTCGCTGCTGTTGTGTCTTCCAGAATATGCTCGTTGTATGGAAGACTTTTTGTTTTGAAAACACTATGAAGTTTAATAAATTTATCCAGCATAAACGGGTAGTAGGGATCCCAGCTCAAAATTTGGTTGGAGCGAAGAAGTTAGGTGGAAATAAAGGTTTTGAATATACAGTTAAAGCTTATGATGAGAAGGGAGAAGAGAAAGAAGTAACAATTGATGGCGTAGATAAATTACAAAAAGGCTCGTACTGGCATGTCATTACAAGAGGGAAGTTTTTACATGATAAAGTAGAAATAGAAGTAGATAAAATTCCTGATGGTGCGAAGGCGAAGTTAGGATTATAAAGATAAAACCGATTCTCAATGTGGGAATCGGTTTTGTTATTTTATGGTAAAATATAGAAAGGGAGTGAGAGATATGCTACTCGTTGTTAGCCTTATATTAATTGGGGTTATGTGCAGTATGAGAATAGTATCCTTACATATGATAGAACGAGAAAAGATAGAAGAGAGAGATGTATATTGTCCAAAACGTAATGCGAAAATTTGAAGAGGAAATTCTGCTCCTTTTTGTTCGAAATGTAATTTAATATTTTAACTATAGGAAATCCGAAATCATTTTGTATGGTTTCGGATTTTTTATGCTGAAAATAGAAGAAATAAAGAGCGGAAAAAAGTTTGAACAAGGGATTGAGTATATGAATATTATTGAAGGATATCCCATTATTATGAAGTATTTCGTAGAGATGGATCGAGAAGTTTTGAGGGTTTTATTACCTGATGAAAGAGGGATTCTTCCTACGAGGCCAGAGTGTGATGAATGTTATAAGACTCAATTGGATGGTATTGAGGAGAGTTGACAAAAAAAGAGCTTGAAACTATTCAAGCTCTTTTTTATGACTATTTATGTCCTAAAATATGCTCAATCTCATGCAAACTTAATTTACTTGCCTTAGCAATCGTTTCAAGTGGTATACCAAGATCATACATATTTTTAATCATTTGAATTTTTCCCTGTTGGACTCCTTCTTTTCGACCTTTTTCAATGCCCTGTTGAATGCCCTGTTGAATGCCTTTTTCAATGCCTTTTTCAATGCCTTTTTCAATGCCTTTTTCAATGCCTTTTTCAAGCCCTTTTTTTATCCCTTGTTCCATCCCTCTTTTTATTCCTTCTGTCTCTGCGTGGGCGAATTTTGCTGCTTCATCCATTAAAACTTTCTCCCTTGCGTCATAGGCTTGTCGGAAAGAAGAATCTTGACTCATACGTTCCCATTTATTTATCGCTTTTTGTAAAATAGGGTCTTGGTTCATAGCAATATCCTCCAATAGTTTAGTTAAGTGCTCATCCTCATTTGCTGAAAGCAATAAAAGCCAACGAACAAATGGATCTTTCCACGGATTTACTTTTTCTTCATACCATTGTTCAGTTAACTTTGGAATTTCTATAGTGTGGATTTCTATGTCGTCACTTAGGAGTTTTTTTGTTGTGTATTCCATAATATGCTCGTTGTATGGAAGGCTGGGTGTTCCGAAAACATTACGAAGTTTAGTAAGTTTATGGTGATGGTTTTGTGAAGTGCACTGTAGGGCATCCCTTTTTGTAGTTGAGATGTGTATAGTCTTCCCCAATAATATAAACTGCGTTTAACCATATCGTGATTATTATTGAGTTGTATTTCTACATTGACTTTTGTTCCTGTGTTTAATGTCGCTGAAATGTCTAAAATAGATAACTTATCCTCTTCATATTCCCTGTGTAAATGTGGATCTTCTAGTTGTAGAGAAGCAATGGGCGACTCTAAAGAATCTTGTAACATAGCGTTTAAAAATGCAATTAGAATATCTTCACTACCATTCGTACCAAACAATTGTTTAAATGCAAAATCAATGCGTAAATTAACTAACTGTTGGTTGAACAAAGTTTGTCCTCTCCCTTATATGAAGGTGCTTCTTTCCTTCATTGTACATAAAAAGAACTAGAGTATGCAAACTAGTCATTCTACTATTTTTTAGTAATATTATTAGAAAATGAAAGGTAAGTATGTTTATGGTATACTCTAGTGAAATTGTAAATAAGGATGCTAATACGAACTGGGAAAATTGGGTGGAGTTTGGTTGTGACTGAAAAAGATAGGAGAAAGAATAATAAATGAAAAGAAGAAGAAAATCTGGAGAAAAAGTACAAATGAGTCATTTTACACTTCCTTTATGCTACGGAAGTGAAGCACCATATTATTATTACGAGGTAGCGCCCCATGAAAGAGAGGGACGCTTCCATTTAACATCAGAACTTTGCGTAATGGACGATGAACATTACTTTATTAGAGGTTGTTTAGAGATTCCTATCATTGATTACCACGAAAATTTCATATGGACTGTGTGGGTATCGCTTAGTAAAGAAAGTTATGATGAAGTATTAGAAAAGTGGGATGAGAGAGGCCGAGAAAATAGTGATCCTTATTTTGGGTGGTTATCTGTAGAAATACCAGTTTATCCAGAAACATTAAATTTAAAAACAAATGTACATATAAGAGAAGTTGGAATGGCACCGTATGTTGAATTAGAGCCAACCGACCATCCTTTAGCGATCGAACAAAGAAATGGAATTACTTTAGACAGAGTTAAAGAAATAGAGGAAATTATTCAACGACATAACTAGATTAGAAGAGAAAAAACGAGTGCTAGCACTCGTTTTTTTCTTTACACAACCGCAGGATTATAAATCATCGTAAAGTGTCCTGGTAATAATTCAATGTGACAAGGTGTATGAAGCGAACTTTCTCCATCTGTATCTACTTCTTTTTCTTCCTCTGTTTCGATATGAATGGATTTCGCTTTTACGTGGAAGATGTCATTTTCATTTGAGTCTTCAAATAATTTCTTTCCGATGTAATCTTTAAATGCTTGAATCCCTGTTGATTTGACTACGAAAATATCAAGTGTTCCGTCATCACATTTTACGTTCGGAATAAAGGATGGAATACCACCAAGATATTCACCATTTCCAACCATGACAAGGACAGCTTCGTCTTCATATACTTGTCCGTCATAAGTAATTTTTACCGGGAATGTTTCAGCATTTTTTACAGTTCGAATTGTACTTAAATAGTAACCGATTTTACCAAGCTTTGCTTTTTCTTCTGCATCGATATTGTTTGATACTTCAGATACGAGACCAATCCCCCAGAAGTTTAAGAAATGTTGTCCATTTGCTTTTGCAACGTCAACTGGTTTTATATGTTCTTTTGTAATAAGTTTTGCCGCTTCTGCAATGTTTTGCGGAACACCAAGTGTGCGAGAGAAGTCATTGCAAGTTCCACCTGGAATAATTGCAAGTGTAGGTCTAGTTTCGAGAGGTGCTAAGCCATTTGTGCATTCAAATACTGTTCCATCACCACCAAAGACGATAATTAAATCTACTTTACTAGCAAACTCTTGGCAATATTTTGTTGCATCACCTTGTTTTTTCGTATGAAGGATATGTAGATCAGGAAAAGCTGCGGCAAGAGGTGGTACGATTTTTGTTAAATTTGTATGTAAGTCACCTTGACCAGCTTTCGGATTTACGATGAGGAGTACTTTTTCAAATTTTGTCTTTGTCATTTTTATTCTCTCCCTTTGTCTTTTACGAATCGTGATAGAAAATAAACTTCCATCAGTAACTGATGGAAGTTTATCCCGCATTAACGGGCATTAAGCCCCCCCACCTCAAAATTCAGCGGAAGCAAAGAAGTTAGGTGGGATCAACCGCACCTCAAAATTCAGCGGAAGCAAAGAAGTTAGGTGGGATCAACTGCCCGTAAAAGCCCGATTGATTCAACTAATAATCAGTGGGGGATGAACAAAACCCGCACTGATTAAAGTTTCACTTTATCCTATTATATTATTCCGTTACAACTGAAGCAATAAATGGTAAGTTACGATATTTTTCCGCACAGTCGATACCGTATCCAACGATGAATTCGTCTGGAATTTGGAAGCCAACATATTCAGCTGTTAAGTCTACTTTACGGCGTTCTGGCTTATCAAGTAATGTACAGAACTTGAGTGCCTTTGGTTTATGCATAAAGAAGTGGTCTTTTAGGAAATGAAGTGTTAAACCAGAATCGATAATATCTTCTACAACAATTACGTTTTTTCCAGTAATGTTTACGTCAATATCTTTTAGTAGTTTCACTTTTCCTGTTGTTTCTGTTTGATTTCCGTAGCTAGATGCAGAAATAAAGTCAATTGTTACATCATTTTTGATGTGACGAATTAAATCAGCAGCAAATACGAATGAACCTTTTAATACTGCGATAACTACGATTTCTTCTCCTTCAAAGTCACGTTCGATTTGAAGTGCTAATTCTTTCACTTTTGCTTGTAATTGTTCTTCAGAAATTAAAGTGTCTTTTATTTCAATATTCATTGTAATCCTCCTACAGTGTAAAACTTGCGAACATTTCGACTGTAAAGGATAGAATAGAAAAAGTCAAAGGAGATAGTAATTTTTTACAAAGATAAAGACAAAATCATCTGATGATATGATATACTAAGTACATTAAGAAAACGCTTCCAAAAAGGGTGAATATGATGAAGAAGAAACAGTACACAAGTGTAACATTTATAAAAGCATTACTTTTAACAATTGTTCTTGGCCTGTTGGCTTACGTAATTGATGTACCTGCGATTCGTATTTCATTAATTGGAATGACTTTAGTGTTAGGAGCAATTTCGCACGGTATGATGTCGCAGCTAAAAGAAGCTGGACTTGATGATATGAGAAATCATATAGATAAAAAGTAAGAAACCTTCATTATATAGAGTGAAGGTTTTTTGTTTCTTACAAAAATGTAAGGTAGTTGTAAGGCAAATCGATAGTTGCATAATAGCATTTTGGATAAACTATGGGTGTAAGGTAAAAGGCAAGCATATTTTAGGTAAATTAAGTTTTAGGCACTCTATATGTGAAAAAGGAGTAGGAGGGCATGGAGAAACGTTGGACGACCTTTTCTTTTTTAGCGACTAGTAATACCGTAATGCTAGATGGAAAAATGGATTTTTTGCACTTGTTTGATCGTGAAGATGATCATTCTTCTTCTAAATTTACAATGAAATGGAATAAATGGAGCGAAAGTTGTAGGTTTGAAGAAGAGGCCCCTAACGAAGAGCAAAAGATTATTTTGACAAACCCTATTAAAGCGTGGGTTGTTCAACGTCGTAAGTGTAACGTCAAAAATCACTTCAAGAAAACTGAGCCGAGACAATTAGTTATCGCTCCGGCCCGTTCTACTTCCAAATCGCGCGAAAGTAACATGTAAATATTGAGACACACACCCGAAAAAAACATCGTATATATTGCGATGTTTTTTTCTTTTTCTACAATGAAATCTTTAAATGAATTATATTTC
Source organism: Bacillus sp. AY2-1 (assembly GCF_008368965.1). NCBI lineage: Bacteria > Bacillati > Bacillota > Bacilli > Caryophanales > Bacillaceae > Bacillus > Bacillus sp. AY2-1. The sequence goes on from NZ_QPEL01000098.1 coordinate 65,686, forward strand.
ATCTGCATCTTATATTTATATCTCTTGCTTATTCTAGTAATACATCCGATGCGAGTTGATGTGAATAAAATATAAGGAGAGAATGAAGATGAAAAAGAGACTATTACCAATTTGTGCAATGGCACTTTTAACAGTAGGATATTCTTCAGTAGCGAGTGCTTCAACAGGAACATTGACAAAGGAAGAAGCAGCGCAAATGCAGCAAGATAAAGCTAAAAAAGAAGAAGCAATTAAGGAACAGCAAAAAAGTGAAATAGAGAAAAAGGAAGCGGCACAAGTACAAGAAAAAAATGATATGGCTAAAGAAGAGGAAGCAATAAAAGCTGAGAAAAAAAGTGAAGAAGAGAAAAAGAGAATAGCGCAAGAAAAGTTAAAAAACGATATGGCCAAAAAAGAAGCAGCTATAGAAGCTGGGCAAAAGAATGAAGTAGCTAAAAAAGAAGTAGCCAAGCCAGTTGTACAAGGTGAAAAATTGCCAAACACGGCATCAAATAACGTGGTAATGATGGGATTAAGTGCAGCCCTTGTAGCACTAGGTACATTATTTGGTTTGAATCGTCGCAGTAAGTTTAAAGTGTAAATAAAATATTGTCCTATAAAGAATGGGATAATTTCATATATTAAAAATGGTAGGTTACTCCTACCATTTTTGGCATGGAGGGATGAAACATGAAGTTACTCAATTATATCGGTATCATATTGATGGCTATAGGGCTATTCATGGGATCCTATTACGCTGTGGAATGGTATAAAGGAAAGAGCTCTGCCGGGCAATTAACAGCAGAAGAAATAAAGAGCCTTAAAAATATACAAGATACTCAACTTTCTCATGAAACACCTGTAACCACTCAAGTGCCTTCTTCTCAAACAGAACATAAAGAAGGAGAAAAGGTAGCGATGTTAAACATACCGAAAATAAAGAAGAAGTTTTCTATATATTGGGGAGCGGATGATACGACTCTGAAAAAAGGAGTTGGTATGTTTGTTAGTGATTTAACGACAACTCCATCTGGAGGGGGACATACTGTACTGAGTGGACATCGAGATACTGTATTTACAGATTTAGGAGAGTTGAAAGAAAAGGATACCCTTGTTTTAGAGTATGATAATAAAACGTACACATATGAAATTCAAAAGACATGGATTACTCATGCGGATGATCGTACTGTTATTATAAAAAAAGAAGAACCGATATTAACACTGACAACTTGTTATCCATTTGATTATATAGGGGATGCACCAGATAGATATATTATCGAGGCGAAGTTAACTGGCAGTTATTCAAAATGAAATTATAGTTTCTGAAAGCAGGAGGGGGATATATAAGTTATGTCAAAAAACATTTTAATTGTTGAAGATGAAGATATATTACGTGAAATATTAAAAGATTATTTTTTAAGTGAACAATATGTAGTGTTTGAAGCGAGGGACGGGAAAGAGGCTTTAGTTGTATTTGAAGAAGAAGAAGTTGATTTAGTTATTTTAGATATTATGTTGCCAGAACTCGATGGATGGTCTGTTTGCCGAAGAATTAGGAAGACGTCCGAGGTGCCTATTATTATGCTGACGGCGCGCGTAGATGAAGATGATACGTTACTTGGTTTTGAACTTGGGGCAGATGACTATGTGACGAAGCCGTATAGTCCACCCATTCTATTAGCAAGAGCGAAACGATTATTAGAAAGTAGAAAGGCATCGAAGAAACCTTTAGAGAATGAAGATGATACGTTATCGATTCATGGCATCCAAGTTCATTTTCCGTCACGTACTGTTACTGTTGATGAGGCAGATGTTAGTTTAACGCATACGGAGTTTGAAATATTAGTGTATTTCATGAAAAACCAAGGAATTGTACTAACAAGGGAACAATTAATTTCAAGAATTTGGGGATATGAATTTGCTGGTGATGATCGAACGGTTAATAGTCATATTCGTAATTTAAGAAATAAATTAGGAGAGAAGGCAAAGTACATTACAACTGTAGTACGAACAGGTTATAAATTTGAGGGAAATGTATGAAGAAAGGAATTGTACTAAAATTATTTACTCTTACAACAGCATTATGTATGTTGATTTTAGCGACGATATTTATTGGACAAACGATATTTTTTAAACAATATTATGCGAATCGAAAAGTGGAAGATATTAAAGTGAATTTAAATTCCTTTGAGAAGAATTATCTAAACTACACAGGAAATGCAGAAGGAATTCAGAAACTTGAGCAAGACTTTTTTAGGGAAAATAATACGTGGATTACGACACTAGATCAGAATGGGAATTTAAAACATGTGGATGATTTTTATTTTGAGGTAACGATAGATCGTAGGCAACAAAAGAGCTTTGGACAACAACTATTCAAGATACCCTTATACAATCTCGTCAATATAGAGGAGATTGATAATAAATCATTAGAGCAGTTTTTAGGACAAGAGATTTATTTTTCTGGAGTGAGAAAAGAAGATAGTTTTATTCCATTCTCTTTTTCTTTATCTAAGCAGAATTTAAGTGGATCTAATAAACCGTTAGAAAAAGCATTTCAGGAGAAAATAAAATTAGATGAGGAGAAAAAGAGAGCGGCTGGGGAGCAACTTGCTAAGGAAAAGAAACCAGCCGTACAGGAAGAAGCTGCTCAGGAATTAGGCGTTTACATAGGAGGACGTGTTACAAAAGTACAGTTACCAGATGTAAACGGTCCTGTGAATCCAATTTATAAAAATAGCATATTTTTAGATAATATTAAGGGTTTTCAAACCGATTTATTATTAAAAGAAAGCAATAAAATACGATATACAACACAAACAATAGATTATGAAAAGAATGATATAAAATATAAATTATTAATTAAGCCAATAAAAGAAAAAGACGGATCAGTAGCATATATATATGCAATGGCTTCTTTACAGCCTGTAGATGAAGCTGTACAAATGGTGCAAGATTATTACATATACATCATTGCATTTGTAGTCGTTCTTATTTTTTTAGCTTCGTTTTATTATTCAAAGCAAATTGCCAAACCGTTATTAAAAATAAATGATACGACGAAGAAAATAGCGCATTTAGATTTTACAGAAAAAATACCGATTACTTCAAAAGATGAAATTGGTGATTTATCGAAAAATATTAATATACTTTCTAACAAATTAAATTCTCATATCGGACAGCTTGAACAAGATATTGAAAAGGAAAGAAAGTTAGAAAATACACGGAAAGAATTCATTTCTGGTGTTTCGCATGAATTGAAAACACCGCTGAGTATTATGAAAAGTTGTATTTCCATTTTAAAAGACGGGGTAGCTGAGCATAAAAAAGAGTATTATTTTCAGGCGATGGAGAGAGAAGTAGACAAAATGGATACTTTAATTTTGGATATGCTTGAGTTAGCTAAATTTGAATCTGGTACATATAAAATGAAAAAGTCTTCGTTTTATATTGATACAGTAATTGAAGATATATGTGAACATCTATCTGTGGAAATAGAGAAAAAAGAACTTCATGTTCATAAAAATATACGTTCATTTGAAGTGATTGCAAATCAAGGCCGAATTGAACAAGTCATTGTGAACTTCATTACGAATGCAATACGTTATACACCAAATAAAGAGGATATTATTATTTCGACAATAGATGATAAAGATCGTATAAAAGTGTGCATTGAAAATAAAGGTACTCACATTGAAGAAGAACAATTAGATAAAATTTGGGATCGCTTTTATCGCGTGGATGCAGCTCGGCAGCGTTCACAAGGTGGGACGGGACTTGGGCTTGCTATTTCTAAAAATATTTTAGAATTACACGATGCTGAATATGGAGTAAAGAATACAGGAGACGGTGTATTATTTTACTTTTACTTACCGAAAAAAGCGTAGATAATGCATGCTACGCTTTTTTTAATTTATTTTCATACTATCTTTACCTAATCTTTATTTTTAAACGATATAATCTGGTTAGAAAACGAGGTTATGTAAGGAGTCGATGAACCGTGCATAGCAATTGGCTAAGTATAATGGTATTTATTTTCTTTTGTGCATTTATTGTATTTTTAATTGATATTACGATATGAAAAAAGAGCGCTCATTAAGCGCCCTTTTTTTGTGTATTCATTTGATAAGCACTGATGCTTTTGAATAAACGTGGTGAAGTGATAAATAAAAATATAAGTAAAACGGTACATAGAATATAGGAACCAATCATTGTACTACCGTTAAATATTAAAGAATATAGAACTGCTGATTGTCCTTTTGGTGCATATTGTCCCCAGAAAATGATACCAGCGATAAAGTGACAGAAGTAACGAGCTAGACTACCGATAAAAGTAGCGACGATAATATATCCAATTACTTTCTTCCCTTGGTTTGGTTTTGATGAAGGTTTGTCTTTACGGCTACCTAAGTTTGATTGTTCTTCGTTATTTTCATTGGATGTTAAAAGCGCCTTTTGAATTGGACGATAGAATAAACCAGCAAACCCAATGAATGCGAAAGCAATGAAGTATTCAATTAATACTTGAATTGGTGTTACGATAATGGCATCGCCTACGACAATTTGTAATAATCCCCAAATTAAGCCTCCTAAGAAAGCCATTTTGAAACCCCAGCGATAAGCGATAATAAAAATAGGAATCATTGCAAAAGATATAGAACCGCCTGTAGCTGATATTTTTATTGAAAGTGGTAAAATGTCGATGACCATGGCGAAGGCTGCAAGAATAGCAGATTCAATCATCGCTTGTAAATTGGTGTTACGCATGTTGTCTCCCCCTAAATCCAAGTTGTACAAAAAAGAATAGATATCATAGGAGGATACGAAATACGTAAATGAAAAGAGGTATGTATTTCGGACGTTTGCACAATCCCTGCGTTAGCATTAACTAACAGGTTCGAAGGGTCGGAACGAAGTGTTCCCTCTCAGCGGCATGGCTCCCCCAGTGATAACGAGATTCTTTATTTGTTATTGTTTATTGTAAGCGAAATGGATGAGAATGGCAAACGAATCTGTTATGACAATTATTGAAATAGAATTGTAGCGAAATGTTAATAAATATGAAGCAAAAGGGTATAGTACAAGAGAAATAGAGTGTGCTATAATTCTTCTGAAAATAATTATCATTCTCTTCGGAGGGGGAAGGTTATGAGCTTAGTAGATATTAAAATCGGTGAGAAAGTGCTAGTGAAAAGTGTTCAGTCTTTAGATTATTTACTAAAGAGAAGATTGGCTGCTTTCGGTCTTTCTGAAGGAAGCGAACTTCGTATGAAGCAAAAGGCGATGTTCAAAGGTCCTTGTACATTGGAGTGTCGTGGACAGTTAATTAGTATTCGTCATTGTGACGCGAAAATGATAAAGGTGGAATTAGCGTGAATAAGGTTGCTTTGCTAGGGAATCCAAATACAGGAAAGACATCATTATTTAATGCACTTACTGGTTCTTATGAATACGTAGGAAACTGGAGCGGTGTAACAGTAGAAAAAAAGGTTGGTAAATTAAAAGATAGACAAGGAACATTAATTGATTTACCAGGTGTTTATGATTTAAATCCAGTTTCACGTGATGAAGGTGTTGTAACAAACTTTCTATTAACAGAAGAATTTCAGCATATGTTAAATATTGTGGATTCTTCGCAGTTTGAACGAAATATGCATTTAACGTTGCAGTTGCTCGAATTTGGCAAGCCAGTTTCAATTGGTCTAAATATGGTTGATGTGGCGAAGCAAAGAGGAATTGTGATCGATGTAAAACGTTTATCCGAATTATTAGGCGTAACAGTCGTTGCTGTCGTTGCAAGAAGTGGAAAAGGTTGTGAAGAACTACTTGCGACCCTTAAAGAAAATGACAAAAACGAGAAAAAACCATTCATTATTTCATATGGTGTACAAATGGATGAAGGAATTGAAGAGGTAATTTCTCTTTTAGAGAAAGCGAATTACGAGCATCCGAGATGGTTAGCACTTCAATTTTTAAGCAATAACGAAGTAGTAGAAAAAGAAATAAAAGCATTACCAATTTATAAGGAACTTGTAGCCATTCGATCTCGCCTAGAGGGAAAACTTGATTGTACGTTGGAAGAGCACATTTACAAAACTCGTGAAGCGTATATTGAAAAGTTAAAAACAAATGTTATGAAGCATGAGAAAGAAGGGAAAATTCCTTTTTCGGAAAAAATTGATAGACTAATTACGCATAAAATTTTAGGACTTCCAATCTTTTTAGCAGTTATGTTTTTTATTTTTCAGGTTACGTTTACGTGGATTGGGACACCTTTATCGGATATGTTAGATGAGTTTTTTGGTGGCCAGCTTACGGATTGGGTGACGGTTGGACTTACAAGTATTGGAGCTTCTCATTTTATTCAAGCGCTCGTTACAGAAGGTATTATTGCCGGTGTTGGTGCTGTATTAGTATTCGTACCACAAATCTTTGCACTATTCTTTTTTATTTCATTATTAGAAGACTCAGGATATATGGCGCGAATTGCAGTTGTTATGGATCGAATTATGGAGTTCTTCGGTTTAAACGGAAAAGCGTTTATTCCGATGATTATCGGTTTTGGATGTAACGTTCCAGGTATTATGGCAGCGAGAACGATTGAACAAGAAAAAGAACGTTTACTTACAGTTCTTGTAACACCATTTATGTCTTGTTCGGCACGTTTGCCTGTATACGCATTATTTGCGGGCGTATTCTTCCCTCATAGTCAGGCAACTGTTGTATTTTCTTTATATGTTGCAGGTATTGTTCTTGCATTACTAGTTACAAAAATTATGTCTCTTACAATTTTAAAAGCGGAAAAGTCTATTTTCGTAATTGAACTACCTCCTTACCGCGTGCCACAAGCGAAAACGTTATGGCTAAGCACGTGGGAGAAAGGGAAAGGATTTGTTCGTAAAGCAGGTACATTCATCTTTGGTGGTTCTGTTGTCATTTGGTTATTAAACTATGCAGGTCCATCAGGATTTGGTGTTGATATGGGAGACAGTTACTTAGCGATGATTGGTGGGTTTATCGCACCGTTATTTGCACCGCTCGGCTTCGGAACGTGGCAAGCTGCAGCATCCCTTTTAACAGGATTTTTAGCAAAAGAAGTTGTCGTTTCTACAATGGCAATTATTTATGCAGTTAAAGAAGATGTGCTTGGAAACGTAATGGGAGCACATTATACAGCATTATCAGCTTATGCATTTATGTTCTTTATTTTATTATATGTTCCATGTTTAGCGACGGTCGCTGTTATTAAACGTGAAACAGGATCAGCGAAATGGACGATTTTCTCAGTCGTTTATCCACTCGTTGTTGCTTATGTATTAACGCTTATTATATACCAAGTTGGATCTTTACTAGGATTCTAAAAGGAGATGTATAATGATGGTCAATATTATAATTGGAGCTATCATTTTTGGTTATGCAGCATACACGTTAGTTAATTTTGTAAAGAGAAGTAAAAAAGGAAAATGCGCAGCATGTTCTTTAAATAAGTCATGTCAGTCGAAAACTTGTAATCCGGATATGGAACAAATTGCTCATAATAAATAGAAAAAAGCTTTGCGAATTGCAAAGCTTTTTTGTTTTACTTTTTAATTTTTACAAGTTGAGAAGCTTCGACGCCTTTGTAACCAGGGAACTCTTTACTTGGGTCTTTATCAAATTTTAATACACCTACAGATTTTTCATCACCTTTTACACTGTTGTAAGTTGCGTCATCGACAATCGCATACATATCTGTATATGCACGGCCACTTCCGATAATTGTGTTGCCTTCATATTTTAATTTTGCCCCATCAAGTGTAGCATTTTCTACTTTTTCTTTTGCAAATAATAAACCTTGTTCTGTTGTTACAGCTGGTAATTTATCAAGTGGTTTCGTGTTGTCTTTTTCATCAACTTTGCTAAGTAACTCTTTTTTCACTAGTTCTTCACCAGTTTTCTTATCCATTACAAGAACTTTTTTACCATCTAATGTTGTCATTTTCATTTTATAGAAGTCTTTTTCTTTCACTTCTTTTTTGTTTTTATCTGTAATTTGCTGAACTTGTTCTTCTGAGCCGTACAGTACAAAACCGTTCGCTTTCTCTCCTAATAAAGAACAACCTGATAATGCACCAAATGAAATTGCTGCTGCTAATCCGATTCCTACTAATTTTTTCATGATGATTTCTCCTTTTATATGTTTTATAGTAAATACAATTTTTGTATTATTGCTTACATGTGAAGAAGCTTGTTTGTTGCTTCTGGTATTAGTGTATAAGAAATATCAGAATGCAACTATCGAGTTAGCTTACAGTAACATTACACTTATGTAATTTAGTGAAATCGCACAAAAGTAAGTTAATTTCAAAGAGGGATAATGAGAATATATTATAAATACAATATTGTATATAGAATGTCATATTATAATGGATGTATTTTGGAAATAACATGTAAGGACATATTAGTTTTGTTATAATAAACAAATAGGCTGTAAAATGAATATTCTTTACTGTAAAGGGAGATTTTTCAGTTTTCCAAGTAGTGAATTTGAAATATGAGGTTTATCATAGGAGGAATTTAGATGTCTGTATTTAAACGATTAAGAGATTTAACAATGTCAAATGTGTATTCATTAATTGAAAAAGCGGAAGATCCAGTTAAGATGACTGATCAATATTTACGCGATATGCAAGCCGATGTACAAGAAGCTGAGAAAAGTGTAGCAGCTCAAATCGCACTTGAGAAGAAATTCAAAATATTATTTGAAGAGCAAGAAGCACTTGTGAAAAAACGTGAAGAGCAAGCTCATATGGCTGTTCAAGCTAATAACTTAGATCTTGCGCGCCGTGCATTAGAAGAAAAACAAAATGCAGAGCAAAAAATGAATGAATATAAAGCAAGCTACGAGCAAAATAAAGCTGCTGCTGATAACCTGCGCCTTAAGCTAGAAGAAATGCGCAAGCAATTAACAGAGCTGAAAAATAAACGTGAAACACTTGTAGCACGTGTAAATGCAGCGAAAGCACAGAAAAATATTAATCAGGCAATGTCTGGATATGATTCAAATTCAGCAAAAGCTGGTTTAAGCCGTATGGAAGAGAAAGCTCTTCAATTAGAGGCTGAAGCGGAAGCAAGCGGTGAAGTTTATAAGAAAGAAAAGTCATTAGATGATGAATTCGCAAGCTTAAACAAAAATTCTGCTGTTGACGATGAATTGGCTCGTATTATGAAGCAGTATGAGAAATAATATAGAATAAAGACAAATGAACCGACATGTCTAAACAAATTCATGTCGGTTTTCTATTACCCCGCTATTTGCGGGCAGTAAGACTCCCACCTCTACTTTTTGTGAAAGCAAGGAGGTGGGGGCTAATAATCAGCGGGGAATGAACACCTCCCCACTGATTAAAGTTTCACTTTATATTTAGAGGAGGTTTTGCAATGACATGGATGAATGTAGTTGCCATGCTTGTATGGACTGGAGCGAGTGCAGTACTTTTATTTGCAATTATGTGGGTTGATTCAATTTTTACAAAATACAATGATTTAAAAGAAATCAAAAATGGAAATACAGCTGTAACAACTCGTTTTATTATGAAATTATTTGCACAAGGGTACATTTTATCTCAATCAATCACGAAAGCAAATGACTTATGGCAGGCGCTTCTTGCTTCAGCAGTTTCTTTCGTTATTTTATTAGTTGTAGAAATGTTTATCGAATTTGTGTTAAAGAAAATGTCTGGCTTAGATTTAGAAGAAGGTACGAAAGAAGGTAGCGTTGCACATGCGATGTTAGCTGGATCATTACATATTGTTGGTGCACTAATTTTAGGTGCTTGTTTATAAAGAGAAAAGGAGGGGTAGATCATGAGTTTATTTAAACGAATTAAAAATATAATGAAAAGCCCAGAGCCACCGAAGCCGGAAAAGAGTCTTTTAACGTTAGCTCCTGGCGATATGATTGAAGTTTCATTAGTTATGTACGAATTGACTGGGAAAACGAGTATGCATTCTCGTAAAGAAATTGTTTTAACACTGCAAGATGGAAAAGATATTCGTTATTTAAAAATTGAAGATCGTGAAAATACGTATTACAAATTATATACTCCAATTGATGGTCGCTTAGATTCAATTGATGAAATTCCGACGACAATTGAAATGGATGATACTGAGTACCATATGGAAGAACAATATAACGGACGTGTTGTTGTGATGGGGAAAACACCATTCTCAGCTTCAGAGGAACAGTACGTATGGGAATTCCAATCAGATAATCGAAAATTATTGCGTATTGAATGGCAAAATGGTCGCACAATGATGTATGAGGGAGAAGCAATCATTCCTGCTGATGTACAAATTATAAGAGCAACGTAAGGGGGCGTAATCATGTCAAACCGATTGTTTACCATGATTAAATCGTTTGTGATCCCTATACTTGCTATCGTTATATTACTTGTTGTTGCTGGTTATGCCTTATCAGGTTGTCAAGGCGGGCAGACAAAGTCGATTCAAGACCGTTATCCACTTGAGTCTGTCGCCAAGGAAGGTAAACAAGAATCTTACGTGTATAGGGCCGCCAATCGGTCAGTTCCTGAAGTAGCGAAGGAACTCATTAACGAAAGAGAACCGAAGCAAGCATCTAAAGAAGACGAAAATCAAATGTTCCTCGTTTATTCTGACAAGATTTATAACTTGCAAAAGGATAAAGAGAAACCATCGGATACGTTAATTGAAATAAGTAATAAAGAATTTGTCCGTCAAAATTATCAACCGTCCTTCTTGCAAGGATATATTATGGGTAGCATATTAAACGATATATTTGGTTCACGAAAATCATCATACGGTGATTATCGAGGATATAACGACAGACAAAATCATAAACCAGTCATTCCAGAGAGACCACCTACGAAAGAAGAAAAGAAAACCCCACCTCCAATTACGAAGGAAGGGAAAGGGTCTATTATTAAGCGAGGCGATAATGTAGATTCGAAACCATCAGTAGGTGATAAGGGAAGTATTACTGAAAAAGGAAGTAATACGACGCCCCCACCCTCTACTGGAAGCAAGGGTAAAATTACAAAAACACCAGGCGGTTCAAGCGGATCAGATGTGAAGCCGAAATCATCTATTAAAACTCCGCCAAGGAATACATCTCCCCCGAAAACGAGGGTCGGTGGTTCAGGAAAGATTACGAAGAGAAGATAGTGTAGAGACCGAAAAGTGTAAATTACTTTTTGGTCTTTTTTTGTTATGGGAATTAATTCCTTATAACTGGTACAATTGAAGTATAAGGAGGGGATAGTATGACTACGTATAAAAGATTTAGTGTAATTATGTTCCTTGTATTATTCCTCAGCTTGTTTATTAGCACGACAATGAAATTTCATTTTGTAGTAGGTATTCTATGGATACTGTGTACATGCACTTTATTTTTGTATATCCCGCTGCGTTTTCAACATGAAGTGACGGCTTTTCAAAAGTATGTAGCGTGGATTAAACGTGGGAGTCGGTGGGGCGAGTAAAAATATATCTACGTACTGAAAAAAACTGACAACTATAGCAATTTAATAATAAGAAGAGGGTGTGCCAAATTGTTGGCCCACCCTCTTTTTCATAATGATTAATGAATATCACGTTTCTTGAAATTACCGCCTTTTACTTCTGCTACGTCATAAACTGTAATAAAGGCGTGTGGATCGATTTCATTAATAAGTTCTTTCATTTTACTTTCTTCTAAACGGTTAATTACACAAGAAATTTCTTTGAATTTCTCTCTTGAATAACCACCGTATACTTCGTTATATGTTGCACTTCGGCCTAAACGATCGCGAATTGTTTCTACCATTAATTCAGGCTCTTTTGTGATAATTTTAAATGCTTTTGAACCACTTAAACCAACTTCAACGATATGAATCACTTTCGAAGCGATAAAGTAAGCAATTGCCGAAAGGATAGCTCCTTGAAGGCCGAATACCGTTGATACGAAAATAAATACGAACATGTTTAAGAATAAAATAAGGTCACTCGTTCCAAATGGTAACTTACGAGAAAGCAATACAGCTAGCATATCGATTCCATCTAATGCCCCACCGTTACGTAATGCTAGTCCCATACCAAAACCGATAATAATACCACCAACAACTGTAACTAATAATGTATCGCCTTCGATAATAGCTGGTATTCCGTGCATGACAACGGTACCTATTGCTAATGAAGCGATTCCAATAATAGAATAAATTGCAAAGCTTTTACCGATTTGCTTATATCCTAACCAAACGAAAGGAATGTTAATAACTGCGATTAGAGCTCCTAATGGCAATCCAAATAATCTTGAACTAACGATACTTAAACCAGTCACACCACCGTCTGATACGTTATTTGGAATTAATACTGCTTCTAATCCGTACGCTGTGATAAATGCCCCAATAATAATCATCAAAGCTTTCGAAGCAATTTTTAGCTTATTGGGCTTGTTTTTGATAATTTTCTCCATATAATTTCCTCGTTTCAAACTAGTTTCTTGTTTGTTACATAATTCACACCTAAATTTTATTTTAACATTTAATTTGAAAAAATTCTCCTTTAATGGATGTATGCAGGGAATATTATGACCATATTATTATTTTAAATACAACTGTAGAAGATTAGAGAGTGGTCATAATTTTAATATGAAAAAGTAGAATGAATAGTATGGATATATACATTTGGGGCACTAACCTTAGGGAGGGGGTTATGTGGAATACTGTACGAAATGTGGAAATGAAACGAACGAGGGCAACAAGTTTTGCGGGCAGTGCGGGGAGAGTCTTAGCTATAAAACGGTAGGGGGAAGTTTTCCGAATAGCAGTTCTAATAGTAGTATAGAAATTTTTTCTTTAGTCGGTTTCATCACTGGATTAATATCTTGGTTTATAAACTTATGGGGGCTTATTGGTAGTGTAGCTATCGTATTTTCTATATTGGGTTTAAACAAAAAAGTGACGGGTACGAGTAAAACATTTGCTATTGTTGGAGTGATTTCTGGAATAATTAATGTGTTGTATGCTGTTACGTTATTTATTTAAATTTGATGAACAAAAAGGTATAAAAAAGTCCCCTGTGCATAAAGCATTCAGAGGAATTTTTATTTGATAGCTATTAAGAAACAATAAAACTAATTACTGTTAGGAATAAAGCGAAGCCTAAAATAGTTCCACATATTTTCATATGGCGCTTACGTCCCATAACAACAATTGCGACATATTCACGAATCATTGCGTTAGGCCAGTAATAAAATGCAGTTTTTGATCCGATTCCTTGGCTATTAAGGCCAGCTTGTCTTGCATATATACCAGCGCGGAAAAGATGGAAATTATTCGTTGTAAAAATACTTCTATACTTACCTTCTGTTTTTAAAGAATCCATAATTTCTTTAGAGAACAACATATTTTGATATGTGTTTACAGAGCGATTTTCTTGCACTGTATGTTCAAGAGGAATTCCTTTTTCAACAGCATAATTTTGCATCGCTTCCGCTTCTGGAAGGCCTTCATCTGGACCTTGACCACCAGAGAAAATAATTGTTGGTGGTGTATTCACAGCTGCTTGTTTCCAATAAAAGTCGATAGCTTTATTAATACGACTTGCAAGTAAAGGTGGTACTTTATCATTAATTAAGCCGCTACCGAGAACGATGATGAAATCTTGATTACGTCTTGGTCTGTTGAATTGATATAAAAAATATGCGCTTAAGAAGTTAGATAAATGCACAAAGAAATACATAGTTATAAGAGAGATAGCAGCAAAGATAAATTGAAAATGCTCTGAGAATAAATTTGCTGGATTTATGATAGGGAGCATTATAAAGAATAAAATCCCTAAAGCAGCAATTAAAGTTAAAGAGTTTGTGAAGCGTCTTCCTTCACGTTGCATTAAAATTTTTGCATTAAGAAAGAGTCCGAACATTAAAGCGACTATAGCAAAAGGAATCATTACAAGTAGTGCTAACATGGGGATGATAACGATAAAATGTAAATCGTTATTACCAGACTCAAATGAGGCTATAGCGCAAAATAATAGAAATGAACAGATAAAGGCATTAAATAAAAAGCCGTTTATTATTTTCCGCGGATCTTTTAAATACGAGATAAGAAAAATAATAAACAATATAAGAGGAATAATTCCAAAATACAGCATAAATATAGTACACCTCAACTTGTATAAGAATTTGACATACCTTTTATATTACATGATTATATAAGTAAAAATGAAAGAAAAAGGATTTTGAATTTTCTCAATAAAATATATGGATACATATGTTACAATATATTCAAAGCGATATATTAAAAGTAAAATGGTTGAAGAGGCACTCAGTAGAGTGCTTTTTCTTTTTGTATGTAATTGTGCATATTATATTTTTTTTCAAATGAAGAGGATTACAATATAAGTTGTAGACAGACTTTATAAAGCAGAATTTAATACAAACATTTCCCTCTACTTTTTGTATCTAACAATCGTATAACAATAAATAATTCTGTTTTATAGTGTCTGTTTTTGAAAGGTGGCTTCTTTGAAGGCACTTTTTTTTATTAGTATAGATAGTTTTCACTGTTAACATAGTGGAAACTATCTATACTAAACATTAGCAATCTTCCGTATAAATATTATCAATTTACTATATATTCCAGTGGTGTTAACCTACATATGAAAGGCTTTCTTTTTCAAAATATTACCCCTAATAAAATTTTGAAGAAGTCAACTGTCTCCAAACTTGTCTTTATGCTTAAGGAAAAAGCACTCAAATTGAGTGCTTTTTCTTATTGAAACATGCTATTTTTCTAGGCGATTTTCATAAAATATAAGTAAAGAAATGAAAGTGGGTGACAAAATGCCGGCAGTTGTGGAAGGTGTTATTATTGAAAACTGCAATGGAACAATTAATGTAGGTGACAAATATAACGTACAGCCGATTGAAAAGACGAAGGCTTATAATGGATCGGGATCATCAAATACAGGAATGAAAGTACAAACGTTTAGCGGGATTAGTACAGCTGATGTATGGGATAATGATGCGAATGATCAGGGGATACAGTTTACTTTATAGTACAGTATGTAAAATTGCATAAAATGATGAAGTTGCCCTATGATACAATCTAGCTGTGAGCTGTTAATGATTCTTCTGTATTATAGTTGTTAGATTAGAAATATAACATCTTATTAAAAATCATACGTATAAAAAAGACACTTCAACCGAAGTGTCTTTTTTTATTTTAGTGATACCCTTTAGCAGAGTCTTTATGAATTTTATTTTTAAAGATACTGTAGCTCCAAAGCTGATATCCAATAACGATTGGTACCATGACCATTGCAACGAAGAACATAATCTTTAAGTTTAATTGACTACCAGCTGCGTTGTATAACGTTGTACTGTATGCATCGTTAATACGAGATGGTAACATTCTTGGGAACATACCTGCAAAGCCAGTTGTCATAAACATTGCGATTGTTAGGCAAACGAATGTGAATGCAAGGCCAATTTTATGTTTGTACACCATAATAAGTGCGAGTACACTCATTAACATTGCAAGTACTGGAAGAATGAATAGTACCGGATATTCCGTAAAGTTTTGGAACAAGTTTGTCCGATTAGCAGTTGCTACATAGAAGATAGCTAAAATAATAGCTGCTGCCATTGAAAACGGTCTCGCGATTTTATAAGCACGGTCGGATACTTCACCAGTCGTTTTAATCATGACCCAAAGGGCACCGGATACGACAAATATAGCAGTGAAGAACAATCCTCCTAAAATACCGTAATGGTTTAATAAGCTAAGTAAATTTCCTTCATAACCATTTTTTCCGATTTGTAGTCCGTAATAAAGATTAGCGAACGTGACACCGAATAGGAAAGCAATTAAAAAACTCCCAATTGCAAATGCCCATTTACAAGTTTTTTGCCAAATCGGTGAATCATCTTTATGCATGAATTCCAGCCCAGCGGCACGAGCAAATAGTGCAAGTAATACTAAGAATAACGGTGTATAGAGATAACTAAACATATTTGCATATGTGACTGGGAAGGCAGCAAATGTTGCGCCACCAGCTGTAATTAACCATACTTCATTACCGCCCCAGAATGGGCCAATTGCTTCTTGTAATTGATTTCGTTCTTGTCGATCTTTCGTAACGAAAGGGAAAATCATTCCGTTACCAAGTGCATACCCATCAAGAATGAAGTAAACTGTCCAAATCACGCCCCATAAACCAAACCAGATGATTGCAAGCATATCATGAGACATGAGCCACACCTCCCTCAGTAGCAGGTTCTTCTAATGCTGCAGGTCCTTTTTTCGCGAACTTCAGCATTAAGTATACGTCTGCAATTAAAAGTAAAGTGTAGAACAAAATTAAACTAATTAATGAGAACCAAATTTGTGGAACTGATATAGGCGATACAGATTCTGCTGTACGCATTAGTTTATATACTGTCCATGGTTGACGACCTACTTCAGCGACAATCCATCCTGCGTTAATCGCGATATAAGGAAGTAAGACAGACCATATTGTAATTTTTAAATAACGTTTTGAGTTTTCTAGTTTTCCTTTTCGGTTTAAATAGAAGCCGTACCAAGTTAATGCCATAAAGAACATACCAAGTGTAACCATTAAGCGGAAGCTATAATACACGAGGTTAACATTTGGACGTTCATCTTTCGGAATATCTTTTAAACCAACAATTTCGCCATCAAATGAGTTTGTATAGAAGAAGCTTCCGAGTTTTGGAATCGTAAGGAATTCAAAGTTCTTCTCATTTTTTACATCAGGAATTTGAACAATTGAGAAGCCTTGTCCTTTTCCAGTTTCCCAAACTGCTTCCATCGCAGCTCCTTTTGCTGGTTGATATTTAGCTGCTGATACACCAGATTGATGTCCCATAAACGGTGTAATTGTTGCGGCGAATAAACCTAGCATTAAACCAAACTTAAATGATTTTTTGAAGAATTCCACTTTGTTTTTACGTAATAAGTGATAGGCACTAATTGCCATAACGAAGAAAGCACCTACGATATAACAACCAATGACAGTATGGAAGAACATATTCCAAGCATATGGATTTGTAACGAGTGCCCAGAAGTCATTTAATTCAGCGCGGCCGTTACGTACTACGTAGCCAACAGGGTTTTGCATAAAGCCATTTGCTGTAATAATCCAAAGTGCGGAAATATTTGTTCCAAGTGCAACCATCCACATACAGAAGGCACGGAACTTTGGTGAAATTTTGTCTTTACCGAATAACCATATTCCCATGAAAGTAGATTCTAAGAAGAAGGCAACAAGTGCTTCAATTGCGAGAGGTGATCCGAAAATATCTCCCATATATTTGGAGTACTCAGACCAGTTTGTTCCAAATTGGAATTCCATCGTAATCCCGGTTATAATCCCCATTACGAAGTTAATTGTAAATAATTTACCCCAGAAATTTGCCATTTTACGGTATGTTGGATTCAATGTGCGGGCGTATTGAGTTTCCATACATGCTACTAAAATGACAAGTCCGATTGTCAAAGGTACAAATAAAAAGTGATAAAAAATAGTAATTGCAAATTGAAAACGACTCAGTAACAGAACGTCGGACATAATGAATATTCACTCCTTTTTTACATTATCTACAATCAGTTTATAGTGAAAATACGTTTAAAATAGAGGGGACTTGTTACAAAGGTGTGTGTATATTTTGAAAGAATTATGTCGATTATCTGAAAATATCCTATTTTTACTATAAAGCGATATCCTTTTTGAGTTTTTCATATTTTGGTACACTATATAAGTAATGTAAATGAGAGAAAAGAGGGTTTTTTACTATGAAGTCATTAGAAGAGATTTTACAATACAATGAAAAATTTGTTGAAGAGAAAAGATACGAAGAGTATGAAACGGGAAAATTCCCGAATAAAAAAATGGTAATTATCTCTTGTATGGATACTCGTCTTGTTGAATTATTACCAAAAGCAATGAATATGCGTAACGGTGATGTGAAAATTATTAAAGTAGCAGGAGCTGTTATCTCACATCCATTCGGAAGTATTATGCGTAGTATTTTAGTTGCTGTATATGAACTTGGTGCTGATGAAGTTTGTGTAGTTGGTCACCACGATTGCGGTATGGCAAAAATTCAGGCAAGCAGTACAATTGAGAAGATGAAAGAGCGCGGTATAACAAATGAGAAATTAGATACACTCCGTTATTCTGGAATCGATTTAGAAAGATTCCTACAAGGGTTCTCTAGTGTAGAAGAAAGTGTAGAACATAGTGTATCAATACTTCGCAACCATCCATTACTTCCAGAAGAAGTACCTGTTCACGGTCTTGTTATAGATCCTGATACAGGAAAATTAGATTTAGTTGTGAATGGTTACGACAATTAAGAATTTACTTTGTCATCCTTTTTATCTGGGACAGGATCAAATCCTCCCGGGTGGAAAGGGTGACATTTTAATATACGCTTACAAGTAAGCCAAAAACCTTTGAGTGCACCATGTTTTTGAAACGCCTCTAATCCGTAATGAGAACAAGTTGGATAAAAGCGGCATGTTGGTGGTGTCATCGGAGAAATGAACTTTTGATAAAAGCGTATAATCCCAATAAAAATCTGTTTCATAATGGTCTCCTTTTCAGCATACTCTTAAAGTATTATAGCACGACTGTACATAATACTTTACTAATGTGCATTTCCGTTATATCATATTGGATATAACGGAATTAAATTAAAAGCGGGAGAGATGTTGTATGCCATCAGTAGAAAGCTTTGAATTAGATCATACGATTGTAAAGGCACCTTATGTAAGACATTGCGGAGTTCACAATGTAGGTAGTGACGGTATTGTAAATAAATTTGATATTCGTTTCTGCCAACCGAATAAACAAGCAATGAAACCAGATGTTATTCATACGTTAGAGCATTTATTAGCATTTAATTTACGTAAATATATTGATCGTTATCCGCATTTTGATATTATCGATATTTCACCGATGGGCTGCCAAACAGGATATTATCTTGTAGTGAGCGGAACGCCGACAGTTCGAGAAATCATTGATTTATTAGAACTAACATTAAAAGATGCGGTTCAAATTACAGAAATTCCGGCTGCAAATGAAACGCAATGTGGTCAAGCGAAGCTTCATGACTTAGAAGGAGCACAACGCTTAATGAACTTCTGGCTAAGCCAAGATAAAGATGAACTTGAGAAAGTGTTTGGATAAAGAAAAACTGCCTGTTAAAGGGCAGTTTTTTTATTTGTAAAACAGGAGTTTTTTGTGTGAATGGAGTATTGACTTTAACGTATACGTCAAAGTTTATAGTGAAGATAAATAAGGCGTGAGGAGGAAACGATGGATAAGTATAGCATTGGTGAAATTTCAAAAGAAACGAATGTAACGACGAGAACACTTAGATATTATGAGGAAATTGGATTATTAAAACCGTCGTACGTTGCTGAGTCAGGATATCGTTACTATTCAAAAGATGATGTAATTACATTGCAACAAATAACAACGTTTAAAAAGCTTGGTTTTAAGCTTTCGGAAATAAAAAAAGTGTTAAAAGAGGAAAAGGGGAATTCAGAAGAAAGATGGAAAAGTGCAATTCAAAATGAAATTCAAACAATACAAGCGGAAGTAAAAAGATTAAAGGACTTAGAAAAACTATTATATACAGCATTTCATTCCATTGAATTAACAGGAGAGCTTAAAACAGAAGATTTAATGTTATTCATAAAATCAGTACAGGGAATTGAGCAGAGAGAAAATTTCCGACAAAAATATTTTACGGAGGAAGAACAGAAGGTTATAGAGGATTTACCAACACTTGAAGAAAACGATGAAAGAACAAAAGAATGGTTACAAGTATTAAGAGAAATTCGTCAGCGTATAAATGAACCAGTAGATTCACCGGAAATTCAAATGTTAGCGGAA
Source organism: Bacillus sp. AY2-1 (assembly GCF_008368965.1). NCBI lineage: Bacteria > Bacillati > Bacillota > Bacilli > Caryophanales > Bacillaceae > Bacillus > Bacillus sp. AY2-1. The sequence goes on from NZ_QPEL01000098.1 coordinate 85,594, forward strand.
AGGGTAGTGGCTTTTTCAATGCACGTATTTCATGAAGATGAACAATTAATAAATAAGTATTGGGATTTAATTAAACCTGAAGAGGGAGAGATTGCAAGAGTATACGGACTTGATTTAGAAACGATGAATTATATAGAAAAGATGATAGATTGTTATTTAAAAAAGGAGGAGGGTAAATGACTGGCGCGGGAAAAGAGAAGCTATATGGAATTAAGCATGCGCGGATGGAGAGGCAATATTTTTATAAGCATCTGGGGATTTTCATTTTTGCACAGATTCTATTTATTTTTATAGTAGGGCTTGTACCAGCTCAAGAGTTGCCAAGCGGTTCCTATTTCCTTCATATGAAAGAGTGGATTTTAAATAAACAAATTGGATTTTATAAAAATGAAACGATTAATACGATTACAAGTGTCTGGACATCAGTGCTTATTATTCATTTTATATGGGCGATGTCTTACATTCTTTTTCCGAAAAAGAAGCGTAATTCTTCGAAACAAGAAACAAGAGAAGAGATAAAAGAAGAAGTGAAAAAGAAAAAGGAGATTAGCATAAATAGGGCGTGGATGTATTTAGTATTTGGGGGCTTAATTGAAATATATTGGGCGACAGGATTAAAAACAAATTCAATGAGTATTTTGACACTCATTGCAATTTTAGTGAGCTTTCAACTACTAATTGAAGCAACTAAAAAAATTCCAATTGGTACGGCATATGCAGTATTTACTGGAATTGGTACAGTTGGAACGATATTGGTAGATATTTTATATTTCAAAGAACCATTTTCGCTCATCAAAATTTTCCTCGTTTGCTTATTGGCACTATTTATTATCGGATTGAAATTTAGTGGGAATAAGGAAGAGGTGAAATAAAGTGGCATGGATCTATTTAATTATAGCTGGGCTCTTTGAAATTGTCGGTGTAATTGGGATAAAGAAAGTAGCAAAAAATAATAGTTGGACGAATAATATTATTTTAATAGGTGGTTTTATTATTAGTTTTCAATTTTTAACGATGGCGCTTCAAGAAATTCAGTTATCGATCGCATATGCAGTTTGGACTGGAATCGGAACGCTCGGGGCAGCAGTTGTCGGTATTTTATTTTTTCAAGAACCTAAAAACGCTTTTCGAATTATTTGTATTGTTGGGATTATGGGGACGATTATTGGATTGAAAGTAGTGAGTTAAAGAAGAGCACACAAGCTCTTCTTTTTTATGGAAGTATGTCAGAAATCCCAACGAAGAAAGTGATTATCCCAACTATAAAACAAAAGATAGCTTTCGATTTTTGCTTTTGTTGTATTTCAGCAACTCCCGAAAGAATAAATGTGATGCTTAAAAGGATAAATACATAAGAGAAAAGAATAGAAATTCGTGTAAAAAGACTAAAAAAAGCAAGAATAAAAGCAATAGCAGATAGTAAGATTCGAAGGTTTGTTAGCATAGTATCCTCCAATTTATTAACTGTTTAAAAAATCCAAATTAGTGAGAGGTAATGGTCAGTAGGTGATTGGAAATTACATGTTATCTTTAGTGAAAGTAGTTCGATATTACAATGAAGAGCATAAGACTAGAAACGAAAAAATGCGAGATACCCATTGATTTTCTTCCGGATTTCAGTTCATTAATTCCTAGAAGAATAAAGAAACAACTGAGAGCAAATTGCATGTATGGGAGAAGTGTGAAGTTGTCGGTAGCAAGAGAATAAGTGCAAAGAGAGAGTGTGAGAAGCATGAAAAAATAGCGTAATCCAGTTAGCATTGTATACCTCCTTTAAAGGGACTATTTATCGAAATATTTCTGAGAAGCCAAGAAATAAAGCACCAGCTCCTGCTAACAGAGCAAGTATACTACCACCTTTTTGCTGCTTTAAGATTTCCTCTATACTAATAACGAAAGCCATCATCCCTAAAAAGATGAACATATAAGGCATAATTTCTCTATTACTAGTAAAGAAACTATAGATTGCTATACATAAAGCAATAAGTGATAAAGTAATCCGTACTCCTTTTAGCATGCATGTACCTCCTTTTATTTTATATAGCTAATGATGAGAACAATCCAAATGAAAGCACCGGAAATAATACAAATAAGCCCAGTTGCTGCCTCCTTTTTCTTTATTTGTTCAAATGCGATGAGAAACATTAAAGCCCCTAATAGAAATTGTGAAAGAGGTAGAAAATTATTTTGACCTGTATATAATCCAATTGCCGACATAACGAACACAGTGAGTGCGATTGTGATGCGGAGTATACGAAGCATATTAGGAATTCTCCTTATTCTTTTTTGTATAAGGATTATCTTCTAGTTTATCGACGTAATGTTTATAAGCATAGCCTTTATTAATTGTCATGATGGAGAGTACGAGGATGATTAGGACGATGATAATACCGATAATTAATATTTTGAACATAAAACCCCTCCTTTTCTTTATTTTACATAATTTTGTAATTGATGAAAACAATAGAAAATAAAAGGATGAAAGAAGGGTGCTACATGGAAACGAAAAAAACATATTATATATCAATAGGAAATGGTCAAATTTCACAAGTGAAGACGGCGGATACGTATAATTTTGAAATTTATGCAAATGATGAGGAAATTACGGAATTAAGAGAGCACTTCGATCAAGCATATGTAGAAGATTTAGGTTCATTTGTACGCTCCCACGTTCCATTTGTTGAGTATCATCACGATTCAAATAATGACCGATATGATGAACAACTACAAAAAGCATATAAAATGATTTACGATTTAGGAAATCATGAGACGAAAGAATTAGTCGCGCAAATGGGAATAATCAATGGATTGTAATTGGATAATATTATGCAGAAAAGCGAGAATATGCTACAATTTGTGGTAGGAAAAACTTGTAACCATCAATAGGGGAGTAATGGCATGTACAAATTTAAAGATTATTACCACAACACTGTACAATTATCGTTTGAACGTTATCCATTTTCTCCTGAGCCAAAGCATGTTTGGGTTGTATGCCGGTACGGGGATCAATGGTTATTAACACATCATTTACGTCGTGGTCTTGAATTTCCAGGTGGTAAAGTAGAACTAGGGGAAACACCGGAAGAAGCGGCAGTTCGAGAGGTTCATGAAGAAACTGGCGGCATAGTTTCTGATTTAACTTACTTAGGACAATATAAAGTATCTGGAAAAGACAAAATAATCATTAAAAACATTTATTTTGCAACAATTAGTGCGGTAGAAGAACATACGCATTACGAAGAAACGAAAGGGTCTGTTTTATTAAAAGACATTCCTGACAACATTAAAACGAACAGAAAATTTAGCTTTATAATGCGCGATGACGTATTAGCGCGTACGATGAAACATATAGAAGAAATCGGCTGTTTTACGAAGTAAAGTAGCCGGTTTCTTTTTTTGTATGTAATAATAAATGTAAATATATCTTTATGTTATTTTTGGGTATATTATACAATTTCGCGAAGGTATACTTACATTTTAGGAGGGGGAAGATGGATAAAAGAAAAGAAACGACTGTTACTGTTTCGATGGTTAAATTAAACTTTTCTTTATTTTTTATAATAATTGCTTTGTCGTTTGGAATAGGTTATTTGCATATATTTCTTTCAGGTGGGGTTCAAGTTGAAGTTACATTATTAACGATGTTTCTGTTTATTATTGCAATGATTGTTCTCGTCTGTATTCATGAAGCGATACATTTAATAGGATTTCGCTATATCGGAGGTATTCCGTGGAGTGAACTAAAATGGGGCGTTAATTGGAAATTAGGTGTTGCATATGCTCATTCTAAACAGGCGGTTACAGTAAAGCAAATGAAGAAAGTGTTAATGCTTCCGTTTTTACCAACTGGAATTTTGCCAATTGTATTGGGATTAGCTATGAATCTGGAGCCACTCTCATTTTTAGGAATTCTACTAACAGCAGGTTGTATCGGTGACATTGCCTTATATCAAAAAGTTTCAAAGTTTCCAGATGATGCGCTAGTAAAAGATTATCCGAGTAAACCACAGTTTACAGTATATGAATAAAGAAAGAGGAGGCGTTTTTGAGCAACGGCCTCCTCTTATTATGGTCACTTTTTGTTGGTAAATCGCTGATATAATTTATTTGCTATTATTGTATTTTTATCTCTACCTCTAAAAATGAAAGAACCTCTAATAAATCATCTACGATACGTGAATGCTTAAAATCACCCCAAAACGAATCTTTTTTCCAAACACCAAGAATCCCTACTTGTTCAGAACCAAGCACATCGTTTTCTGGATGATCTCCAACATAAAGACATTCTTCTGCCTTAACATCTAGTCTTTGCAAAGCACGTTCGAAAATTTCAGGGTGAGGTTTTTTAATTCCTTCAGTTTCTGAAACGAGAATGGTGTTTGTATACGTATGTATATGTAGTGCTCGAAGGTTGCTCATCTGAAATTCAGTAAAACCATTTGTGATAATACCAATTTTAATGTTTCGCTGTTTTAACTGTTGAAGTAGTTCATGCGTGTTTTTGAAAGAAATACAATGATGTTGGAAGTTTGTAATATAGTCGTGTAGCAGTTGCTCTTGCGTTAAAGTAGTAATGTTGTATTCGGAAAGGAGAGGAGCATACACTTTACCCTTCCACGTATAGCCATTATTATCAAGTTCAAGAAATCGAGAACAATACTCGGATTTTTCTATGCCCATCAAATGTGAGGCGAAGCGATTATATTGGTCACAAATAAATTGTTCTAAAGATTGGCGCCGATCTAATAGTGTGCCATCTAAGTCGAATAAGATTGCACGAATCATGGGAAACCTCCTTGCAGTTTTTATAATTAATTATCGCATATTCACAAAAAAATGATTATGATATTTTGTAGAATGGAATAATGGGGGATTGTATGAAGAAACTGTATGGCAAGTTAATGTGTTGTATGATAGCAAGCAGTTTAGTTGCAGGATGCGATAGTGCTATTGAGGTTACGAAAGAAAAAGAAATTTGTAAAACAGAAGAAGAGTGCACGCAAATAGGAGATAAAACATTACAAAAAGTATATAAAAAGATAGAGGGACTTTCAGAACTTGAAAAAGTAGAGGATTATGACATAGAAGAGTATGAAAGTATGAATATGAAAGAGGCGGAACAGAAAAAAGAAGAGGATGACAATTATTTCTTTTTAGCTTCTTATTATATCGATGATGATGAAATTGTAGATCCTTATTTTGAGAAATTGGATCGTAAGAGATTGAATAAAGCTTTTGCAGATGACGAAGTAGCAAAAGATGATTTGTTAAGCCAGCGGCAAGATAGAGAGTATCATGAAACTTTATGGGACATGTATCGCACTCTCATTCCAGTGAAATATCGTGAGAATATAACAGGGTTTGATCTAATAACGGATGGTTATGATGGCGTTGTTGCTCATGTCATGCCAAGTATGGATGACCCGAGAGATTGGTTGCTTAGTTTAGACGTGCTCGATTCTGGGGTGAATATAGATGAAGTGATGAAAACATTAATTCATGAAACGGCTCACGTATTAACGATTGGGCATAAACAAGTACCAGTGGATAGGAAATATTTAGAGGCGTTTGATGAAGAGAAAGACATTTCATCATATCGAAATAAATGTAAAACGGTGTTCTTGAAAAATGGATGTGCGAGAAAAACTTCGTATATTAACCAATTTTATAATGAATTTTGGAAACCAATTGAACAAGAGTGGACAGAAAAGAAAGTAGAAGAAAGTGAAGAGGCACAAATTAAATTTTATAAAGAAAAGCATGATGAGTTTGTATCGCTGTATGGAACAACAAATGTAACGGAAGATATCGCAGATACATTTACAGCGTTCATTTTACAAGATTCAAAAAAAGTGAAAGAAGGAACAGAGTTAAAATATAAGAAAATTGCTTTCTTCCATCAGTTCCCTGAGCTTGTAAAAATGAGAGCGGAAGTGCTGTCAGGATTATATGATGTTTCGAAAACGATAGAACAACAAAGTGGAGACTAATGTGAGTTATGCGTTCGATATAGTTTCGTTAAAGTAAAGCGTGAAGAATTTTTAATTCTTTACGTTTTTTCATGTTGATAAAATTGAAAATTCTGTATTTTTATCGAAAAGAAGAAGGAACTGGCGGTATAAAATAGAATTAGTATAAAAATGTCACAATTTAGACACAATTATAATGCGCGTGTTGTAGGGACTATAAGTTTACTCTCGAGGAGGTAATGAAACGTATGAAAACGATTCTTGCTGTTGCTGGTCTCATTTGGGTAATGTCTCACGGTTTTCCGATTTTTGAAGGGGAGCAAATTCGTAGTGCTTTGAATGAAAAGTTTAATGATTATCATGTGATAGATCGAAAAGATAATGTCGTTACAGTACGTGTGAAAGAATGTTTCCATACAGTTACGGTTGCGGATGGAAACATTACAAATGAAACGAAAATGTGTGATAAAAGGTAAAAGAAAGAAGCTGACTATAGCGCACTGTTTTGAGTCAGCTTCTTTTTCTTTTTCCAATTAGAATTTTTTCAAATGCCTCGACAAATACATACATAAGAGTTGCGAGAACACATGTGAGTAGTACGCTAAGTAAGACGAGTGTGAAGTTAAAGACTTGGAATCCGTAGCTAATTAAGTAGCCAAGTCCTTGTTTGGAAACGAGAAGTTCTCCGAAAATAACACCGACCCAGGATAAACCAACGTTTACTTTTAACGTTGAGATAATTGCTGGAAAGGATGCAGGGAGAACGACTTGCTTATAACATTGCCATTTATTTGCGCCAAATGTGTCCATCACTTTTATATAGTTAGAATCGACTTCTTGAAACGCACTGTAAATAACGAGAATGGTAATGATGATGGAAATGATTACTCCCATTGCGATAGAAGATGAAATGTTTGGACCGAAAATAACGATGATGATTGGACCGAGTGCAACTTTTGGCATTGCATTTAGGACGACGAGATAAGGATCAAGTACGCGGGCTAGAAGTGGCATCCACCAAAGAAACGTTGCAATAATAGCACCAAATACTGTTCCGAGAATGAAGCCTACTCCCGTTTCCAGCAATGTCGTCCATATGTGGACCCAAAGTGAACCGTCGATCCATTTCGTTAAGAAGAGATCCCAAATACTTGAAGGAGAGCTAAAGAGTAAAGGATCAATCCATTCTCTTTTGCTAGATATTTCCCATAGTGCAAAGAAAAGAATAAGTAGTAAAAGTTGTAGAGAGCGAGCAATCCAAGCACGCCTACGTTCTTTCTTTCGAAATTGTTCATGTAGTTGTTTTATATTATCCAAGTCGTTCCAGCTCCTTCCATATATCTTGAAAGAGGGCTGGGAAATCGTAGTGATGGCGTGCTTCTAACGGTGATAAAGAACGGATACTTTCCGGGACGATAAAGGTTTTTGCGATTTTTCCAGGATTCGCTTGCAGTAAATAAATACGATCACTCATCGCGATCGCTTCTTCAATATCGTGAGTAACAAGTAGTGATGTTTTCTTATATTTATTTAGCAAGTTGAAAACGAGTTCTTCTAGTTTTAATTTCGTTTGATAATCGAGTGCGGAGAATGGTTCATCTAGTAATAAAATTTTTGGATCAGTCGCTAATGTTCGAACGAGAGCGGCACGTTGACGCATACCGCCGGATAGTTCACGAGGATATTGTCCTTCTACCCCATGTAGACCGACTTGTTTTAAAAGATTTAAAGTATGTTCTTTCATCTGTTCATCATAAATCTTTCGAATATGAAGTCCAAGCATAATATTTTCTTCAATCGTTTTCCAAGGGAATAAGTAATCTTGTTGCAACATATATCCCATAGATGAAGTTTTCGTTGTAATCGGTTCACCATCTAAAAAGACGATACCGTCAATTGGATCAAGTAGCCCAGCAATGATTGAGAGGAGTGTTGTTTTACCACAACCACTGGGACCGAGTATAGAAATAAATTCGCCTTCTTCCACTTGTAAGCTCATATCTTCGAGAATAAGTTTGGCATTCTCTTTTGCAAAAAAGCAGTGAGAAACGTTACGTATTTGTAAAAAACTCATACACTTCGCCTCTATTTCTTAATAACGCTTTCGGCAATTTTTGTATTGACGAGCGCTTCATGTGGAACTTCTTTTTGTAATTCGCCAGCGTCTTTCATAATAGTTTGGAGCTGTTTCCATTCTTCCGCATCTAGTAGTGGATTTGTCGCATAAGAATGCTGTTTTTTATACCGTTCAATTACTTGTATTGTTATGTCTTTTGAAGTGTCTTTAAATAGCGGAGAAACAGCATCAGCAATCTCTTCTGGGCTATGTGTATCAACCCATTGCTGTGCTTTATAGAGCGCACGTGTGAACTTTTCAGCAGCAGCTTTATCTTTCTTTAAGAAACTTTCTTTTGCCATGAACGTTGTATAAGGAACAGTACCAGATTCATTTCCGAATGAAGCGACGATATAACCTTTACCTTCTTTCTCAAGTATACTTGCAGTCGGTTCAAAGAGCTGCACAAACTCTCCAGTACCAGATGCAAAGGCATTTGCAATATTAGCAAACTCAATATTTTGAATTAAGTTTGTATCTTTATGAGGATCAATGCCATTTTTCTTTAAAACGTATTCTCCAACCATTTGCGGCATGCCGCCTTTACGCTGTCCTAAAAATGTAACACCTTTTACGTCATTCCAATTAAAAGAGTCTAGTTTTTTACGTGAAACTAAAAATGTCCCATCTGTTTGTGTAAGCTGTGCAAAGTTAATGATAGGGTCTTTCGCTCCTTGTTGATGAACGTAAATAGACGTTTCAGAACCGACGAGAGCAATATCAATTCCGCCAGATAATAGGGCGGTCATCGTTTTATCGCCACCGGCTGTTGTTTGTAGGTCAATATCTAGTCCTTCATCTTTAAAAAATCCTTTTTCAATCCCGACATATAACGGGGCGTAGAAGAGAGAATGGGTAACTTCGCCGACACGAATGTTTTGAGTTTGTTCTTTCGTACCTTCTTTTTTATTACTACAAGCAGCAAAAGTAAAAACAGCTAGTAACATGATGCAAAAAATCGCGATTAATTTTTTCACTATATAACACCTCCTAGAAGTCACTCTACAAGCATGATATGTAGGTAAGTGCCTATATGTGAGTGTAGATAGCAGGAATTTTTTGGATGGTAAAGAAGTACAAATATAAGGGGTGATAAAATGGAGTACGAATACGATGATAGCGTACATTTACATCTTGATTATTTTGGGACAGAATGTGACATGGAATCGATTGCTTATAAGAGGAAGAATGAAGACGTATGGGATGTGTATTTTAATTTTGGAGTATACGGTATTCAGAAAGACGATGTAGAGTTAGGGAGGTTTATGGACGAATATGCTGGTCATTACGTTTTTTCTGTACATGCTCGCGATCTTAGTTGGGAATTTGGAAGTGCCCAGTTTGAAGAGTGGGTTTTGAAAAATCGGATAGTAGAAAAAACGCTACAAAAATAGGAGGAATTTTGTGATTGGATTTCTCATCTTATTATTTATTTTTGTGGCCGGATTTTTTATCATGCAAATGCTTATTTACCGATTTGCCAAGAAAAACATTCATAAATATACGAAAATAAAATGGTTTCATATGTGGCTACATATGAATATGAAAAAAGGTCCGAGATTAGATTTTTTTGATTTTGTAGTTATAGTACTCGTATGTATCGTATGGAAAATATGGCTGCTTCCTTTTATATAATACACATGCTAATCATTTTCTCTTTTATCATAAAATAACGAAAAGAACCTGTCTTGTGGCAGGTTCTTTTCGTTATAGTAATAGTTGTTAAAAACGTGCAACGCCTTTTTATTAATTCTTTCGTATTTTCATGTGAAATCTTGGATAGCATTAAGGATTTCTAAAAAATAGTTATTATATCATAAAGTGGAATGATGAAATTAAGCTTTTCAAGAATGAGTAATTTGTATGCCACAATTTAACTATTGATTAAGGAAGTATTAAGGAAATATATTTATAGTAGAAGCAAGTTTGCAGACGAAATATAGGATATATG
>NZ_QPEL01000099.1:0-49235 GCF_008368965.1 Bacillus sp. AY2-1
ATGGATGATGATTCAGATGAAATGACCCAGAAGGTGATTCAACCATTCATAAATAATGAAAATGTACATTTTTATAAAAGTAATGTAGCTCATATTTCTGAAAGGACAAAAAAAGTAAGATATGCCGCTTTAATTAATGAGGCACTTAAGCATGCTAAAGGAGAATATATAACTTATATTACAGATGATAATCAATATGAAGAAGAACGTCTTAAAAAGATGTCTAGTTATCTTGATGAGAATAAAGATGTTCAAATTATTTATTCTGCATCAAAAACGATTCATATAGATGAAACAGAGATGCCTATTAAAACGGTTGAGAGACCTGCAAAAAAAATTACGAATAATGCTCCATGTACAATTGATCATTGTTCTATTATGCATAGAGCATCTGTTTTACCAATTCTTGAAAAAAGGTGGAATTCTTATTGGGATGAAGATCCTCAGTTTTACCGGATAGGAGATGCACGCTTCTTTTGGAGATTAAATCACTATTGGGATTTTTATCCCTTAGATGAAATTTTAGATATCAATTATATTACTCCCCATTCAATACATGCGCAGTTATTTGCAGAAGAAAAAAATGAATTTGTGCAATTATTACCACCACAAAGAACATGCAAAGAATTAAGGGAAGACTTAAGAAGAAAAAGAGGGTGAAAAATTGAGTGACATTTATTTGAAAAATTACTGGCTATTAAATTTAGAGTATATAAATATTTTTTCAAGGTTAAAGCATTATAATATTCCTTTACCATTACTGAGTAATTTTTATCAATATTTAGATGAAGATATAAAAAATAAAATGAAAGATAATAATTTTTACAAGCAATTGTCAATTGAGCCAATAGCAGAAACACAGTTACAGTTAGAGTTTGAAAAAATAATGTCTGTATTTCAATCAAAAATAAAAAGAAAAAACCAAAATGGAGCAATCCTCCTAAATTCAGATTATCTCCGTTTTTCAGTAAGTAACTTTACTCACTTTAATCCAAATCAAACAAAGATATTAACTAGATCAAAAAAGACCGAACTCTATGGTCTTCCTACAGTTTGTGCACCAGATTATATAAATAAATCTGCTAATACCGCACATGTTTTTATAGAAAAAGCTAAAGAAATCTTTTTAAAGTTTAATAAGCACCCACTATTTTCAAACCTCTTTTTTCAAAAAAAATTACTAAGCGACCTTCCTATCATGATTGAGAAACTTAATATGGCTCATTTTATTTTTAAAGAACAAGATATTTCTGGTGTGATTGTCGGTACTACGGAAGATATAACAAGTAGAGCTCTTACTTTTCTTTCTAGTAGTGAGGGTATACCGAGTTATTGTCTGCAGCATGGTGCAGTAATGGGGGAAGAAGCATACTTTCCGGTTTTCGCAACAAAACAGGTCGTATATGGGAAATATGAAGAAGATTGGTACCTTCAAAAAGGGGTCAGTGAATCTCAAATCGAAATACTAGGGCACCCCAGATATGATGAGATCTTTGATAGAGTATATATGGATAAAAAGAATCTTTTTAATAAATTAAAAATAGACCCCTCTACAAAAGTGGTTTTTATTGCAACCCAGCCATTTAAAACTTCATTTTATACTGAATTGACAGAAAAGTTAGTGGAAGACAAAAATATTACGGTTATTATAAAACCACATCCTTGGGAAAAAGGGCGTAATTTAGTGGGAGAATATACTAAGTTAAGTAACTTATATCCTAATGTTAAATATATAACAAATGAAGTAAACATATATGATGTTATTTTACATGCAAATCTTGTGGTTATCTCAAATTCAACAGTGGGATTAGAGGCAATGTTATTAGATATACCTGTAGTTGTTTATAAATCTTTATTAGAGGAAAGGGATTATAAATATTACGATACATTAGATTGGCTTGTAAATCATTCTATGGAGGATATGACTAGCACGATTAAAAAGGTTCTAAATAATCCTTTACAATCAAATTTAGCAAAAGAATTAAGAAGAAAATTTATTAATGAAAACTATCCGCAAGAAGCATGCACAAAAAGATTAATAAATTTAATTCAAATTGAAAAAGATTAAAATCGTCACCATTTATAAATATTTGAAGTAAAAGATTATATCCTCAGTTTTCAATGATTAATATGTATTTTAAACTTGCAATAGAAACGTATGTTTCTATATCCGGCAAACTAGTTTATCTCTCAACAAATGGATTGCCTATGGAATTACAAACAAGTTGAAGAGAGTTTTTTTGCTAAAATTATTTTTTAATATGAGGAGGTATATATTTTCATGTTTTTTAAAGATAAAAATGTTTTAATTATTGGTGGAACAGGAACAATTGGAAAAAGCATTCTTTCTAATGTTCTACAGGAAAAGCCAAAAGTGGTAAGAGTTTTTAGTAGAAGTGAATACAATCAATTTTTATTACAAGAAGAATTTAGGGATAAAAATCGAAATATTCGTTATTTAATTGGGGATATTCGTAATTATGATCGAGTATTTAGTGCGATGGAAAATATTGATTATGTATTTCATGTGGCCGCGATGAAGCATGTTTCGTTTTGTGAATATAATCCGTTTGAAGCAGTTTTGACCAATATTTTTGGAACACAAAATGTAATAAAAGCGGCAATTGCTCAGAAAGTAAAAAAGGTAGTTTTTACAAGTTCTGATAAAGCGATTTCACCAACAAATAATTACGGTGCAACAAAATTGACTGCTGAAAGATTGATTACGTCAGCGGAATATTCAAAAGGTTCAAGTGAAACGACATTTACAAGTGTTCGCTTCGGAAATGTGATGGGATCAAGAGGCTCTGTCATTCCTTTATTTGAAAATCAAATTAAAGAAAACCAAAAAATAACTGTAACGGATCTTAGTATGAGTAGATTTATGATGACACTGAACCAAGCAACTATGTTAACAATTGAAGCAATGAAAATAGCAAAGGGTGGTGAAACTTTTATATTAAAAATGCCAGTTATTTCATTAAACGATTTAAGTGAAGTGATGATAGAAGAAGTTACAAAGTTATATGGATTGTCCAAGGAGAATATTAAAATTGAAGAAATTGGTTTAAAACCGGGTGAAAAAATGTATGAAGAACTTATGACACATGATGAATCTTTACAGGCTTTTGAATTACCAGATATGTTTATCATTCCTAGCCCATTAAAAAAGGGTACTCAATATGAAAATGCAAAAAGGGCGAAGGCAGGCTTTTACCGTTCTGATAATCAAAATGCTATTTCAAAAGAAGAGCTTAGAAATTTAATATTAAACCAGCAGCTATTAACAGGAGGGGAGAAAATATGAAAATATTAGTAACTGGTGGTGCAGGTTTTATTGGTAGGTGGGTTGTAAAGAGATTATTGCAGGATAAGCATGAAGTATGGATATTAGACAACTTAGCAAATTCAACTACTGCAAATATTACCGAGTTTGCACACGATCTAAATTTAAAACAATGCATTCAAGGAGATATTAAAGATAAAAAATTAGTTGCTCAATTATTTGAAAATAATTCATTTGACCTTTGTTATCATTTAGCAGCGAGTATCAATGTTCAAGATAGTATAGATGATGCTAGAGCAACTTTTGAAAATGATACAATAGGTACTTTTAATTTGCTAGAACAATGTCTTAATTATGATGTCAAAATGGTCTTTATGAGTACTTGTATGGTATATGATAAAGCTACTAATATACAAGGGATATCAGAATTAGACCCAATTAAACCAGCCTCTCCATATGCGGGATCAAAAATTGCTGCTGAAAACATGGTTTTATCTTACTATTATGCTTATAAGCTACCAGTAGTGGTTATTCGCCCATTTAATACGTATGGTCCATTCCAGAAAACAGGTGGGGAAGGTGGGGTTGTTGCCATTTTTATAAATAATAAATTAGATAATGTACCACTGAATATATATGGGGATGGAAAACAAACGAGAGACCTTTTATACGTTGAAGATTGTGCAGATTTTGTTGTGGCAGCAGGATACTCTGCAAAAGCAAATGGTCATATTATCAACGCTGGAACAGGGCAAGATATATCCATTAATAAATTAGCAGAATTGATTTCGGGAAATAAAGTAAGCATTCAACATGTAACTCATATCCATCCGCAAAGTGAAATTCAAAAATTATTATGTAACTATGAAAAAGCAAAAACAATATTAAACTGGGAACCAAAAGTTTCTTTAGAAGATGGAGTTATTAAAACAGAAGAGTGGATTAAATCTTTAAAAATTAATCCTAAGGAGAAAGAGTAATGGTAAGGGGAATCCTCGGTATGCATGGAGGAAAGCCTGTTAGAGAAACTTATTTACCATATGGCCAGCAACAAATTGATGAATATGATATTCAGGCTGTTGTAGATGTATTAAAAGGGGATTTTTTAACAACAGGACCAATGGTTCAACAGTTTGAAGAGGCTATAGCGAAATATGTGGGAGCAAAATACGCTGTTTCCTTTTCAAATGGTACAGCTGCATTGCATGCTGCCTGCTATGCAGCAGGCATAACTGAGGGAGATGAAGTAATTACAACTCCGATGACATTTGTAGCAAGTGCAAATTGTATTTTATACCAAGGGGGAAAGCCGGTATTCGCTGATATTGACAATGGAACATATAACATTAGTCCTAAATCTATAGAGGAAAAGATTACAAACAAAACAAAGGCTATTATTCCCGTACACTTTACTGGTCAGCCTGTAGAGTTAGAAGAAATACAAAAAATAGCAAAAGAAAACAATTTGATTATCATTGAAGATGCAGCCCACGCATTAGGAGCCACATATAAAAATAAAAAGATTGGTTCAATTGGTGATATGACAATGTTTAGCTTTCATCCGGTGAAACATATTACTACCGGAGAGGGGGGGGTAATTACCACAAATAATCCTCTGTTTTACGAAAAACTTTTTCAATTCCGTACGCACGGAATTGAAAAGAATCCTCGAAATCTTCTTGAAAATCATGGGCCTTGGTATTATGAAATGCAATTCTTAGGTTACAACTATAGAATAACGGATATACAAGCTGCTCTTGGCTTATCACAGTTAAATAAATTAGACTCTTTTATTAAAATTCGAAAGAAATATGTAGACATTTATAATAAAGAATTTAGTTGTTTATCTGAAATCATCATACCAAAGCAATTGCCTCAAACCGATTCAAGCTGGCACCTTTATATTATTCGTTTAAATACTAAATTATTAAAATGTAATCGAAAAGAAGTTTACGAGGCATTACAAAGAGAAAATATCGGTGTGAATGTGCACTATATACCCGTACATTTGCAACCGTTTTATCAAAAATTAGGTTATGGAAAAGGTATTTGTCCGCAAGCAGAAAATGTATATGAGGAAATTATTACGCTGCCTCTATTTCCTAAAATGACAGAAGCTGATGTGTGGGATGTAATACAAGCTGTGAGAAAAGTTCTTTCGTTTTATAGAGTTGCTAAAAATTAAATGAAAGGGGTGTTATTAAAATTGCAAAACCAAAAATTGTTAAGAGCAGTTACAAAAGGTGACATTAAAAAAGGAGAGATTATTACAGCTAATAAAGTAACAATGGAATTAAATGTTGTAGAAAATGCGCTGACCGAGCTTGAAGCAGAGGAATTATTACCTCAGGTAGCTGTATATAATTTGTCTGCAGGTACCCCAATAACAAAAGAGGTTATTGAACCTCCAAAGGTAGTAATAATTGTACTTTGCCGCTTAAAATCTACTAGGTTACCTTTAAAGGCAATATTGCCAATACACGGAGTTCCTTCCATTGAACGATGTCTTATAAATACATTAGCTATTCCAGGAAAACACCAGGTCATACTTGCTACTTCAGATATTGCACAAGATGACCCTTTGGAAAAATTTAATTTAGACGGGAAAGTTAAGATTTTTAGAGGTGATCCAGAAAATACCGCTGATCGCATGTTCCAAGCTGCAAAACAAGAAAATGCAAATATTGTCATACGGATTACAGGGGATTGCCCAGCTGTGTCACCTGAAATAAATACTTTTTTACTAGATGAACATTTGAAAAGTGGTGCAGACTATACACAGGCAGAGTTAAGTACGTTACCTGTTGGAACAGCAGGTGATATTTTTACATTAGAGGCAATCGAACGATTACTACAAACCCCAAAACCTTTAACTTATGCAGAATACCTTCCGTTTTATTTTATTAATAATCCACATTTATTTCGTATCAATGTAGTGAAACTTCCTCCAGCAGTTTGTTATCCTACTTGGAGGTTAACATTAGATGAACAACCAGATTTAGATATGTTCAATGAACTTTATAGAGGTCTGAATGTAAAATCTAAACCTTTATTCTTTCATCAAATAAAAGATTACATCCTTCGAAACCCTGAACTTATTGAAATTAATAGTCATGTAAAATTGAAATGGGCAAATCAACAATCATTAGTAGATGAGTTAAATAGAGAAACGATATTATAAATTAATAAATTGTAGTGCTTTTAGTGAGGAGGGAGTATCTTGCTTGAGAAAAAAATTGCCTTTCGCGCCGACGCATCTATTGAAATAGGTACCGGTCATATTATGCGTTGTTTAACACTGGCCCACGAGTTACGGAATAAAGGTGCTCAAGTATATTTCATTTGTCGTAAGCTAGAAGGTGATTTACATCAATATATTTTAAATAAGGGATTTTGTGTGTTTGTATTAGATGGAGATGGTGAAAATACAAATTTCTTAAGTTCAGAACACGGGAGTTATTTAAATTGGCTCAAATATCATTGGTTTGTTGATGCACAGCAGACCAATGATATTTTGTCGCAACTTCCCAAGTGTGATTGGTTAATCGTTGATCATTATGGATTAGATAATAGGTGGGAGTCTGCTTTAAGAAAAACTGTAAGGAAAATCATGGTAATCGATGATCTTGCAAATCGAATGCACGACTGTGATTTGTTACTAGACCAAAATTTATACGATAACCCTAATGATCGCTATAAAGATTTAATACCAGAGCACTCATTAGTAAAATTGGGGCCTAAATATGCTATATTACGGCCAGAGTTTCATGCTGCTAAGAAATTTTCACGAAAAAGAACAGGAGAAATTGAGAGGATTTTTATTTTTTTTGGTGGGCATGATGTAACAAATGAAACATTAAAAACATTAAGAGCCTTACAAAATATAAATCAAGATAACTTAAAAATAGATGTTGTGGTAGGAAGCCAAAATCCGCATAAAGAGGAGATTCAAACTTATTGTAAGAGTGTTTCTAACGTTTCATATTATTGTCAAATAGAAAATATGGAAGAGCTTCTCGTACGAGCGGATTTAGGGATAGGAGCTGGAGGAACAACCACATGGGAACGCTGCTTTCTTGGATTACCTTCTATTACAATTACAACTGCACAAAATCAAATTGAAGTAACCAAGGCTGTAGCAAAGGTTGGAGCTACATGGAATATTGGTACAGCTGAAAGTGTTTCGGATAAAGCAATTATGGAATGTCTAAACAAACTTTTATCAAATTCTAAAATAGTGAAAGAAATGTCTAATAAAGCTCTTTCTATACAGTGTGCCAGTAATTCAAATGAAATAGCAAAAAATATTTTAGGAGGATAGTATGTTAGATATTGAGGATTTTCAATTGGAAAGGTTAGAAAAGAAAGATTTAGAACTTATTTTAAATTGGCGGAATGCAAAAGAAATACGTTCAGTTATGTATGAAGATCATCAAATAACAATAGACGAACATTTAAAGTGGTATGAAAAACTCGTAATGGATGAAACAAAGGTTGCAAGAATATTAATATATAAAGAAAAACCAATTGGATTTGTTAATTTTACAAAAATAGATGAAATGAATCGAACTTGTTATTGGGGATTTTATATAGGTGAAAAACAAAGTGTAAGACGTGCCGGAACTGTATTAGGTTTATTAGCATTAAATTTTATTTTTGAAATTAAAGACATACACAAAGTATATGCAGAAATAATAGAATCAAACTGTATTAGTTTAAATTTTCATCAGAAACTTGGTTTCCAAGAAGATGGAAGATATGAAGATTATATTTATAGGGACAATGATTATATAGATGTCATTACAATGACCTTGTCCCGTGAACAATGGGAGGAAAGAAAAGAAGCTATAAAAATAGAACTTGAAGGTGAAAAAAATGAGTAATGTATATATCGGAGGTAGAGAGATTGGCAATAGTTTGCCACCATTTATTATTGCAGAAATGTCAGGAAATCATAATCAATCATTAGATAGAGCGTTGAAAATTGTAGAGGCAGCTGCGGAGGCCGGGGCACAAGGATTTAAAATTCAAACATATACACCAGATACAATGACTTTAAATATAGAAAATGGTGATTTTTCAATTCACGATACGAAAAGTTTATGGAAAGGCAAATCACTTTATCATTTATACAAAGAAGCATATACACCATGGGAGTGGCATAAACCAATTTTTGATCGCTGTATAGAGTTAGGGATGATACCATTTAGTACGCCTTTTGATGAAACAGCTGTAGACTTTCTAGAGACATTAAATGTTTCATGTTATAAAATTGCATCTTTTGAAAATACTGATATCCCCCTCATACGTAAAGTAGCCGCAACAGGAAAACCAATAATTATTTCGACAGGTATGGCTTCAATTGCCGAACTAGATGAAACAGTAAGGGCTGCGAGAGAAGAAGGGTGTAAAGAACTAATTCTATTAAAATGTACGAGTACGTATCCTGCGTCTCCAAAATCTACAAATATAGTTACCATACCTCATATGAAAGAGTTATTTAAATGTCAGGTGGGTTTATCTGATCATACACTGGGTGTAGGAGTATCTGTAGCGAGTGTTGCCTTTGGGGCCACAGTAATTGAGAAACATTTAACACTCTCGAGGTTAGATGGAGGAGTTGACGCTAAATTTTCAATGGAACCAGCTGAATTTAAATTATTAGTAAGCGAAACTGAAAAAGCATGGGAATCTTTGGGGAATGTATATTATGGACCGACTGATATAGAAAAAGATTCTTTAAAATTTAGAAGATCATTATATGTAGTAGAAAACATAAAAGCGGGAGAATTCTTTACAAATGAAAATGTTAAAGCTATTAGACCAGGGAATGGCTTATTACCAAAACACATATCCAAAATTATTGGGAAAAAAGCGAATAAGGATATCGAAAAAGGGACGCCTGTTTCATGGGATTTAATTTGATATCGAGGAAATGAGAGTGTTTATAGAAAGATTTATAACAAAAATACTATTTAAGTAGAGAATAAATTTTAAAGGCCCTGTTTAAAAACAGGGCCTTTAAAAAGGGCATAATATTTAACAACTGAAGGTACCTTCATATTACCATTATTGGAATATCGATACCATATGTTAGGTGTTGAGAAATAAAAAGTTCATTCGGTACAACAAAGTGGCCAGCGAAGCTAGCTAAACACTTGTTGCACAAAAGAAAATTAGGCCCTGAAAGTAATAGATATGTAACCTAAAGTTACATTTATAGTGTTAACAAGCTTGCATATATTATACGAAAAGGTATCTAGTAAAAAATTTATTTTGTAGAAATAAAAAAGAAATTGTCACCGGATCACCTTTTGATAAAACAGCGTACTTTCAAACATAATATATTCAAATCCTTATGATATATGTAAATAAAAGAGCAGCTAGTGAAAGCTAGCTGCTTAATAAAGAAAAGAGAAGAACTACAGGGACGTTTAAATGAGTTCTGGCTTTCGCCTATCTTTAGTATTGACGGAATGTTTAGTTTTATGCTGAAAAACTTAAGAAGAGCATCTATAAAAAGACCTCTTTAAGGAAGAAATGAGATATTGAAAAGTGAATTAGGTTTTTAAAATTCAAGAAAATATATGACTATTTCATTATAATGTGACGATGAAACATAAAATAGTAGTTAACAAACTGGCCAGTATGGAAGCACAAACTTTGCATTTCAGCAAGGTAGGAACTATTTAATTGGTTTTGTACTGTTAATATTAGTTGCAAGTATTGAGTGGGATCAATGGCAAAATTTATCTTGTCCAATGTATATTATTGGATTTGCATCAATTGTTATATTAAAAATACTACCAGAATCAACATTTACTCCCGTTAAATTGGGAGCAAAAAGATGGTTTCAATTTCCTGTTATTGTTCAAATTCAACCATCGGAGTTTTTCAAAATTGCACTAATTATATTTGTCGCAAATTTAGTAATGAATCATAACGCTAAATATATGATTCGGACATATAAAACTGATTTCCTGTTGGTTGGAAAAATTATGTTAGTCTCAATTCCTCCTATTGCTCTGGTATATAGCCAGCCAGATACAGGGATGGTGTTCTTATACGCAGCATCTATTGTATTTATTCATATCAGGGATTCAAAAGAAATTAATTGCATTTTGTACATTCATTCCGGTAACTCTACTATCTACATTAATATTTACATACGTAAGATATCCAGATTTTTTCTTTAAAGAATTAGTTACTAGGTTAAAACCTCACCAACAATCACGCATTATAGGTTGGCTGAATCCAGCTGAAAATACAGATCAAGGGTATCAAACGCAACAATCTCTTTTAGCTGTTGGAAGTGGCGAATTACATGGAAAAGGATTTGGTCAAGGAAGTGTATATATTCCTGAAAAGCATACTGATTTTATTTTTGCTACCATCGCTGAAGAAGGTGGATTTATAATAGCGGCTCTCGTTGTATTGGTCTTGTTACTTCTTATATATCGAGTAACTATAATTGCATATTCAGCAGAGAATCTGTTTGGTACATTACTATGTGCGGGGCAATTAGTGTTCTAACACTTCGAATCTTCGAAAATATTGGTATAATGCCAGTAAAAGGAATTGCACTTCCTTTTTTATCATATGGAGGAAGTTCACTGTTTTCAAATATGATAATGATCGGGCTTATCTTATCGGTGCATAAAAATTATAAAAAATACATGTTTCAAGTGAAATAAAAGTTAAGAATATGTTATAGATTAATTTGAAGAAATCCCCTTGTGCATCTATATGCACAAGGGGATTTCTATTTTAATAAAGCTGTGACTGTAAAATAGTTGTTATAAAGTGGATTCTCTTATGAAAAGTATGCTGTGTTATCACTTTTGTATGAATTTTTTCAACCATTAATCTTTTTGAAATCGTGTCATCCAAATAAAGAGATACTTTATTTAAACAGTCTTCAAAGCTGTTATAGGATATAATTTCATCTTTATTGAAGAACGATAAAAGATCAGACTTTTCTTCAATAATTTGAAAGCCTTGGCAAGCGGCAATATCAAACGTACGATTATTAATAGTATTATTTTTTACTTTATTTTTATTTTTATTTTGTGGAAATAGATGACTACGATGAGGATTTAAAATAAGACTAGCGTTGTTATAATAGAGCGCAACTTCTTGAGGTGGAATCCATTCTTCTATAATTTTAATTCTTCGGTGATTTTTCCATTTTTTTAATAACTTATTTCTCCAATGTCGGCCAATAATAGTATAGTGATAGGGGGTATTTTCTAAAAGGAAATGTATTAATTTTACTCGGTTTGGATAAGGATAGCCAATGAATAATACTTCACTTTTATATTTTATATTTTTTAGACTAGGTTTAAATACGTCTATATTAGTTGCTAATGGTAAGTGATATACATTGGTATATCCTAAAGCTGTGTAATATTTAAGTGCTTCGCTATCAATAGTAAATATAAAATCAAAGTTATTTAATAGAAGAAGAGAAGTATCTATATAAAATGGATCCTCAGTTAACCATACAGCTAATTTAATGTTCCATTTTTTAAAATATTGAATTGCTTTTTGTGGTAGATGATTACCTAATAAGGTGAATACAATATCGGGATGAAAAGTTGTTGTAATGAAATCCAATTGTTGTATTAATTCACTCGGTTGTATCGCTAACCATTCGAAATTTTGATCTATAAGTGTTCCTTGTATGCTTTGATCTAGATATTGATAAATTTTTGAGTAACCAGAAGTAATGTATAAGAGTTTCATATTTCAACCCCTGCTTTAGGTTTAAAATATATTATGAGATAAACGTAACACTTTCTATTTCTTTACAACTAATTTTAGTAATACTTGTAGTAGGAGGAGTAACTGAATTTTCCTCTTCTAATGTGACGATACAAGTATTAGGGTTAAAATTTGTAAAAATAGCAGGTCCAATAATATTCCCAGATTTACCAGTCACAGTAACGACTTCGCCTGGCTGTAAATTTTTAAAAATACTACATACTCCACCTGAACAACCAAATAAATTGCATAAGAACAAATTTATTCCTCCTTTAAACAATATACTATATCATATGAAGTTTTGTAGAACGATGTGTAGACAAGTAACCTTTAGAAGAGAAAAAATTTAAATTAAAGCAATTTATTGAAATAATAGGTCAATAGAATGTTACATCTCAGGGGATACTGATTAGATTTTTCATGAAAAAAGACATTCATTAGAATGTCTTAAATATGGATTAAGCTAGAAAAATATGAATCATTTTAAAGAGTGGTTAAAGTAACACTTTCTATATCTTCACAACTTATGAATGTAGTATTGGTAGATGAAGGGGTTATCACATCTTCTTCTTCCAATACTACTGCACATATATTCGGAAAGAACAGTGAAAAAGTAGCAGGTCCAATAATTTGACCTGATCTAGTAGTAATTGTAACAACTGTTCCCGTTGGCCACGAAGAGAATAGAAAACAAGCTAAACCTGTACAATCTGCCATAATAAATCCTCCTAACTTTAAGTTTTAATTGAAGTAATAAAGTCCAAACATTTTATAGTGTATGTGGGAGTAACATGAAGTGCTTGGACTAATAGAAATCACTTTCTGGTTTTATCTCTTTATGATCAATGAGATAACTATTAAATCCTACAATACAAAGGTTTAATAAATACAATATGGTCAGAAGGTTTAATGAAAAAGATATTCTATGATATAGTAATTAGCTATTCCAAGGTCAAAATACTGTGAATAGGAATTATAAAGTGAGGAATTTTTCAGAGTAACAAATGGAAGTTTTAATAATGTAACAAAAATTGAACATAATCTTCATTAAAAAAAAGAACACAAATCAGTGCTCTTAGAAAGTAGACTATAGGGCTTTCGGATTAGTATATACTATCATATGCTCGTTTTTTTTAAGGGTGTAAACAAAATTAAATAAAAATAATACATATGAGGTTTTTAAAAGAGTAATAGCTCAACAGGATGGATTTGCATACATATAAACTAAATAACCATAATTTCATTTGTAAATTTATATAAACAAAAATATTTGAAAACAAACTTTTCGCATTGCTAAATTGAATATTCCGGTTCTTATAAGTGACAAAGGATACTTTGAGAGAGTATTGAGACAAGGATAAACTGTAAGGAAAAATTATATAAGTGATTAATTAATATAAAACCATCCTATTATTGTATATGTGGACACTGGATGTTTCTATGTAGTTTGTTTCAAGTGACTTATAATCCAATGTCTATTGGCATGTGATGTAATTAAATGTAGCTAGAATACAGTATAATATTGAAAAATATAAAGTTTGTAGTGTTTGAAACAAATTAAAGAAGTAACATAAGGAATTTACGCATAAAGTAATGTTGATGGTAAAATTAACAGAATTTTCATTTTAATAAGATAAAAATGTGATGTTTTTAACGTATAATAATTTTACTACGATGAAAATACGGCCACAAATTAGTTAATTTAAAAATTAAATTTAGATAGGAAGAGGATAATGAAGACCAGAGATAGTTATAAAATTATTGTCGTTGGTGCTGGGACTGCAGGACTATCTTCTACTGCACATTTATTAAGAAATATCCCCCTATTGAAAGAAAGTATAGCGATTATTGATCCGTCAAAAAAACATTATTTTCAGCCACTATGGAGTTTAGTGGGGGGAGGAATTGTTTCAAAGGAAAGTACAATGCGTGATCAAGAATCGCTTATTCCAAAAGGGGCAACGTGGATCCCTAAAAGTGTTGTTAAGTTATTTCCGGATGAAAATAAGATACTGTTAGATGACGGACTGCTGCTTGAGTATGAAATTCTTATTGTAGCAGCTGGTATACAAATAAATTGGGAAGGTATTAAGGGCTTAAAAGAATCTATTGGGACTAATGGGG
The DNA here is from genome assembly GCF_008368965.1 of Bacillus sp. AY2-1. Lineage (NCBI taxonomy): Bacteria > Bacillati > Bacillota > Bacilli > Caryophanales > Bacillaceae > Bacillus > Bacillus sp. AY2-1. Next base: position 14,174 of record NZ_QPEL01000099.1, read on the forward strand.
TATGTAGCAATTATTCTTATACATATGTTGACTCTACTTGGAGAGAAATCGAAAAATTTAAAGGAGGAAATGCGCTTTTTACCCACCCTAATACTCCTATTAAATGCGGTGGTGCTCCACAAAAAATTATGTATTTAGCAGAGGAGTATTTTTGTAATAGTGGTGTAAGAAACAGAAGTGAAGTAATGTTTTATTCTGCAAACACTGACATATTTCAGGTTCCACGATATGCAAATACTTTAGAACAAGTACTAGAAAGAAAGCAAATTATAACGAATTATAATAAAAACTTAGTAGAAATTATCGCCGAAAAGAGAGAAGCAATTTTTGAAGATACGCAAACGCTGAAAAGAGAAACTATACCATATAGTATGATACATGTTGTTCCACCAATGGGGCCACCAAATTTTATTAAAGAGAGTGAAATAAGTGATTATCAGGGATGGGTAGATATAAACCCTTATACTTTGCAGCATGTAAAGTATAAAAATATTTTCGGACTTGGAGATTGTACTAATTTACCTACTTCTAAAACTGGAGCGGCAATTCGAAAACAAATACCTGTCTTAAAACAAAATATTATGGACGTACTTAGTGGAAGAGATTTGCAGGCTAAATATGATGGGTATACATCTTGTCCAATTATTACAGGATATAAAAGTCTTATACTCGCTGAATTTAACTATAAACATGAGCCTCAAGAAACGTTTCCGTTTAATCAAGCGAAAGAAAGGTATAGTATGTTTTTACTTAAAAGATTTATGTTGCCATATATGTATTGGAATTTTATGTTGAAAGGGATCCTATAGGAGAAGATAGAAAGTGGTTATAAAAATTGAAAAGCAATTTGAAATACCTATTTGGAGGGAATAGCTATGCTTTTAAAATATTTTTATGATGAAAAATTAGCACATGCTTCCTATTTAGTCGGTTGTCAGAAGGAAGGCGTAGCAATTGTAATTGATCCAGGTCGCTATATAGAACAATATATAGAATTTGCTAAGAAAGAGGGAATGGAAGTAATTGCTGCGGCTGAGACTCATATTCATGCTGATTTTCTTTCTGGGTCTAGAGAACTTTCCAATCTTTATCATGCAAATTTATATGTATCTGATGAAGGAGATTGTGATTGGAAATATCAATATCTTAATAAAGGTCGATACAAATTGGTTAGAGAGGGCACAGAGTTTAAAGTAGGTCATATAAAATTTAATGTAATTCACACCCCAGGGCATACGCCTGAAAGTATTTCTTTTTTAGTGACTGATACAAGTCAAAATAATTATACGAATGATAAACCGATAGGAATATTCACAGGTGATTTTATATTTGTAGGAGATATAGGAAGACCGGATTTATTAGAAACTGCATTCGGTATGAAAGATACTGCAAAAATAGGAGCGAAACAATTATTTGATTCTATACAAAAAATAAAAATACTTCCTGATTATTTGCAAATATGGCCATCACATGGTGCGGGAAGCGCATGTGGAAAAGCATTAGGAGCAATTCCAACTTCTACATTAGGTTATGAAAAGATGTTCAATTGGGCATTTCAGTGTAATGAAGAAAGTGATTTTATATCAACTTTATTGACGGGACAGCCAGAGCCTCCAAAGTATTTTTCATTAATGAAGAATTTAAATAAGTATGGTCCGCCAATTCGTAAGAAGAGAAAAAGTAATGCTATTAATACAGTAGAAGAACTTCAAGAAATTTTGAAGAGCGTTCATCAAATAGTTGATATAAGGGATGTAGAGAGTTTTGCTGCAGGTCATATCGAGAAGTCAATTAACATACCTTATAACAATTCTTTCACAACTTGGTGTGGATGGTTATTAGATTATAAAACAGAAACGTTAATAATTCTAGATGAGGAAAAGGTTAAAGTGGAGGCAATTATTAGAGAATTTGAATCTATTGGGTTAGATAATATTATTGCTTTTGCACCCTTAAAAGTAATACAAAGACTTGATAGATTTGAAAGTTACAAAGAAAAAACATCGATTGAATTATATCCGCATATAAAAGGTGGAAGCGTTAAGGTTATCGATGTGCGTAGTAAAAAAGAGTGGGAGGAAGGACGCCTTCATGATGCAATACATATCACTTTAGGTAATCTATTTGAACAACTAGATTATATACCGAAAGATTGTCCAATAGTTTTGCAATGTCGAACCGGATTACGTTCCGCTATAGCAGCTAGTATTTTACAAAGAGCTGGTATAAAGGAAGTAGTGAATTTAAAGGGAGGATTTCTTGCATGGAAAAAAGAAAGGCTTCCTTATACAACAAGCAATCTCAATGTGTAGGAAAATATTATTACGAGATCAGTAAAATAGTAAAGAAGGTCGCCATTCACGGCGACCTTCTTTACTATGCGTTATACCCAAATAATTTTAAATCTTCTTTAGACCCTGAAATAATCTTCTCAAATCGTAATCCTACTTTTTCTAAAAGCTTTCCTGAGGCGATGTTATCTATAGAAGTAATTGCTACAATTCGATTCATGCCGAGCTTTTGTACACCGTATTCGATTATTGCAGAAGCTGACTCGTAGCCATATCCTTTTGAACGGAATGTTTCTAAAAAGGCAAATCCGATATCAACGTCTTCTAATGAATCTCTTTTAATAAGGCCACACATACCAAGTGGAGTGAGATCTTCTTTTCGTTCTACTAAGTAAAGGCCAAATCCGAGTTTGTTATACATATCGATGGGACCGTTTACAATATAATTTTTTGCGTCTTCTAACTTTCTAACTCCTTTGTCACCGATAAACTGAATCCATGCAGGATCGTTTACTAACTCAAGAATAAAAGAAGCATCTTTTATATCAAACCAACGAAGGTTAAGACGTTCGGTTTCAAGAACTATCAATGATTACACCACCTTTAAAAAGTTATAACAATTAGTATGGATTGTGTAAAATAAAAGTGCAACATATTTTAATGGGGCTTTGTTTGTTCACATAAAGTTCGTTTGTTTTGTATAGAGAGATATTTTATAATTAGGATTGATTGTAAAGAGTGAGGTGCTTATACAATGACTCCTAGGTGACTAGGAGTTTTTACTATATAACTATCATTATTACTAAATATGACACACTACACATTCTACTCAAGGAGGTACATAATGAAGAAATTATATAATGCATCGTTTACGTATTTGATTATCGGTTTATTATCAGGGATTTTCGCTAGGGAGTATGGTAAGTATAAAGGGATTTTAGGATCTACTTTGTTAAATCTTTTGCATACACATACACTTGTACTTGGCTTTTTCTTCTTTTTAATTGCTTTAGGATTAGCAAAAGTATTCGCGTTTCATGAAGTGCAAGGGTTTAATAAGTGGTTTGTTTTACATAACATTGCATTAACATTAATGTTAGGTTCGCTAGCAGCGAGAGGGCTTCTTCAGTTAAATGGAGCTGACTTTAAAGGGTTAACTTATATTGTAGGATTTTCTCATTCGTTGATGGCAGTTACTTTAATTTGGTTTATGTTGTTAATAAAGAAATCGTTTAAAATGTAGTGAAAAAGAACTTGTAGCGTGTGCTGCAGGTTCTTTTTTGTATGTTCAGGTTTAATAATCTTATTTTTCTAATTATTTTGTATAAAGATGGTATACTTGTTTTAAAATTAAAAAGGAGAGTTGATTATGGAAATAACAATTGAACATGTAGTAAATGAATTAAAAGGCATACTTCCCGAAGATCGAGTAGTTGTAAATACGACAGTAAGAGAGTTACATAGTAAAGATGAATCTTATCATACTAGTAGTTTACCTGATGTAGTTGTTTTTCCAAAAACGACCGAAGAAGTTAGCGCGATAATGAAAATAGCGATTCAGCACGGAACAGCTGTCGTTCCATTTGGAGTAGGGTCCAGTTTAGAGGGACATGTAATTCCTTACGAAAAAGGAATTACAATGGACTTTTCTCTTATGAACAAAATACTTGAAATAAGAGAAAAGGATTTTCTTGTGAGAGTACAGCCAGGGGTGACGCGCTCTCAGCTTAATAAAGAATTGAAAAAGTATGGATTATTTTTTAGTGTAGACCCAGGAGCTGATGCAACGTTAGGAGGAATGGCTGCTACAAATGCGAGCGGAACGACAGCGGTAAAGTATGGGGTAATGCGTGATCAAGTTCGAGATTTAGAAGTCGTTCTTGCTGATGGAGGAGTAATACATACCGGGAATTTAGCGGCGAAGTCATCATCAGGTTATCATTTAAATGGTATTTTCGTAGGATCAGAAGGAACACTTGGATGTTTCACGGAGTTAACTTTAAAAGTATACGGTATACCAGAACATGTTATGGCTGCGAGGGCATCGTTTCCAACTATAAATGATGCAGTAGAAGCTGTAATTAACATATTACAAGCAGGTATTCCAATCGCGAGAATTGAACTCGTTGATGAATTATCTATGAAACAAGTAAATCATTACAATGAAACAAGTTACAGAGAAGAACCGACACTGTTTTTAGAGTTTCACGGCAATGAAGCAGGGTTAAAGCAAGATATTGAATTTACGAAAGAAATCGTTCTTGATCATAAATGTAAAGAAATTGCGTTTGAGACGGAAACAGCAGCAAGAAATAAACTGTGGGATGCAAGGCATAACTTAGCGTACTCTTACGTGCATAGTTATCCTGGTAAAAAGCTAATGAGTACAGACGTATGTGTGCCAATTTCGGAATTAGCTGGCGCGATTCAACATGCGAAAGAGGTATTAGATAAAGTAGGGCTTACTGGCGGTATTCTAGGTCATGTTGGAGATGGGAATTTCCATGTACTCTTAATGATTGATACAAATGATAAAGAGGAAGTAAAGAAGGCAGACGAAATAAACGAAAGTATCGTTCTGTATGCTCTTAAACGAGGAGGAACATGTACAGGAGAACATGGCGTTGGAATCGGAAAACGAAAGTATCAAGAAGAAGAACATGGGGCGGCATTATGTGTAATGGAGAAAATAAAGAAAGCTCTTGATCCGCAAAATATTTTGAATCCGAATAAGGTGTTTCAATTAAAAGATAGGGGCTGATCGGGTGAAAGTACTAGAAGCGATAAGTAATATAGCTGGAAAGTATTTTGCATTTTGGGTTATTTGTATTTCAGCTATTGCATATTTCATTCCCGCGCCATTTCTCGGGTTAACTAGTTACATAACGATTTTACTTGGGGTTGTCATGTTTGGGATGGGATTAACATTGAAGGCTGTTGATTTCAAAATCATAGCTACAAAACCATTACCAGTTATTATCGGTGTATGTGCTCAGTTTATTATTATGCCACTTGTCGCATACGTACTAGCCTACGTTATGAATCTGCCAGCGGAATTAGCAGCTGGGTTAGTGTTGCTCGGTTCAGTACCGGGTGGCACTGCATCAAATGTTATGGTTTATTTAGCAAAAGGGAACTTAGCGTTGTCTATTGCAATGACTTCAGTATCAACGTTACTAGCACCAATTGCTACACCGCTCATTCTACTATTACTTGCAGGGCAATGGATGCCAGTAAATGCTATGTCCATGTTTCTTTCTATCGTACAAGTCATTATTGTGCCTATTATTTTAGGACTAGTAGTGAAAAAGTTTTTCCCTCATATCGTTAATAAAGGAATGACTGTTATTCCTTTAATATCAGTTGTAGCAATTATCATAATTGTTTCTGCAGTTGTTTCAGCAAATGTAAGTAGCATTACTTCTTCAGGACTTCTTATCTTTATTGCGGTGATGCTCCATAATGCTTTCGGTTTTTTGCTCGGATATATAACTGCGTTCGTACTTGGACTAGACGAAGGGACAAGAAGGGCTATTTCAATAGAAGTAGGAATGCAAAATTCAGGTTTAGGTGTTGCACTGGCGACAGCGCATTTTGGACCGGCTGCTGCACTCCCAAGTGTATTAGCGGCAGTATGGCATAACATTGCAGGGCCAATATTAGCAACCATCTGGTCAAAAAATGCAAAAAATGAAAAGAATACTTTTAGCGATGAAAATGTATTAATAAATATAGAAAAATAGGAATGATAAATAATGCAAAAACGTATTGTACATTTTGAAGGAATGGTTGTATTTTTAGCCGCGATTTATATGTATTCGATATATGAGTTTAGTTGGATTATATTTTTTGTATTCCTTTTAGCGCCGGATCTATCAATGTTAGCATATGGGATTAATAATCACGTTGGTGCGAAAATATATAATGTATGTCACACATATATCATATCCATATTAATTGTTCTAATAGGTGTCTATTTTAAGATAGATACCGTTATAATGATTGGCTTAATATGGACAGCACATATTGGAATGGATCGAATGTTTGGATATGGATTGAAATATGAGACGGATTTTAAGGATACTCATATTCAGAGGTTATAAGAAAAAGTATTCATATTTACAGCGGGTCTATTAAAATATTGAACAAAATTCAGTGAATGAATTTTGTTCAATTGTTGAGAAATATATATATAGATAGATACAAATAATCGAATTATGTTATTTTTATGATAATTAAAAGAAGGAGAGTGGATTTGATGAATATACAAATCACTGGCAATGAATTAATTAATAAGATGCTGAATGATTGGTATCGAGATATTAGAGCTCAACGTATAAGTGAAGCAAAAAAATTAAAAGAAGAGATCGATAAAAAGCTTTATATTATCGAATCAGATGTAAAGGTTTCATTTCACTATTATCTGTTAGAATTTCGATATAAAGTGCTAATAGATGGTTTAGGTAATTTGAAAAAAGCTTTTGATAAAATAGATGCATTGCCTAAACCGAATGATGAATATTCTAATTATTATTATTATTTATTCAAAGCCATTCATTATACAATTCTTACTAATTATAGTGAAGCTAGCAACTATTTTGAAAAAGCTGAAGGGTTATTAGAGCATATTTCAGATGAAATTGAATATGCAGAGTTTAATTATAGAGTTGCTATATTAAAATACCACTTGCATTACGCATATTCAGCTATTGAATACGCTTCAAAGGCAAGAGATATCTTTGTTAAACAAGCAGGGTATGAAGTGAACATAGCGCTGTGCGAAAATATATTAGGATTATCTTTTTCGGAATTAAAGCAGCATGATAAAGGTGAGGAATATATTGCGTCAGCAATAAACATTTTACAAAAAAATGATGCTGAAATGTTAGTATTAAGAATCAGACATAATTTAGGTTTATTGTATGCGAGTCAAAATCTTTCAGTTTTAGCAATTAGACACTTATCTGAGGTTTCTAAAAAAATGCCTACTCATTATAAGGCAATCTTTTTAGAGGCAAGAGAATATTATAAATTAGGTGAAATAGAAAAAGCGAAGGAATTAATTGAAAGTGGATTGAAGGTTTGTGAGGAATTAAAAAATGATGAATATAGATATCACTTTTTAATTCTAAAGGGATTTTGTCAGCATTTAGAGGTAGAAAAAATAGAAAAAATTATTCTTGAAGGTTTTTCTTACTTTGAAAGAAAAAATTTATCGGAGTATATTCACGAATATACTGAAAGTCTGGCATTAGAGTTTCATAAAGTAGGTAATATAGAAAAAGCAGAAAAGTATTTTTTTATGAGTTATGAAATAAAAAAGAGAATATTTGAAAAAGAAGCATTAAAATAAAGAAAAAACTTGGATTATCTATAATGGGAATAGCGGCTGGAGTTATGGGGTTTTATGGTAGAAGGTCTTTGCAATAAATTAGCTCACAGTGGATATGGTAGAACGTTTATAATTATAAAACCTAATGAAAATCCATATGCTGTCTCTGAAGATACAACGATGCCTGCAAAACAAATCTTCTATTGAACGTGGGTAATTAAACAAGTCACAAATTATAATTTGTGACTTGTTTAAGGTTGGATACTAAATGTGTTGCTTTCAATATTGAAAGCAACTTTTAAGTTTGTGATTAATAGTTAACTTAATAAATTTTGGGTTAAAATAAAAACAAATTTTTAATCAAGTCCCACAAAAAGTACGATAAGGGCGATTCGTCGGTGCAGGCGGAATGCAGTATTCTTCTTGATCTGTAGAATACGCATAAGGGTTTGATAAAGCTTCAAGAAGTTTCTCCATTACGCTATAGTCGTCATTTGTAACAGCTGCTTCTAGTGCTTCTTCTACACGGTGGTTCCTTGGGATGATTGATGGGTTATTATTTTTCATCATTTCGTAGGCGTTTTCTTTCGATTGTTCTTGTCTTTTTAATCGAGATTGCCACAGTTTGTACCAATCTTTATATTCAGGACTTTCAAATAGAGCTGTATTTTCAATAGCATCAAGAGTTAATGAACGGAATGTATTTGTATAATCTGCTTTATATTTCTCCATCATTTTTAAAAGTTGCTCAATAAGTGGTTGATCTTGTTCTTCGGTACTAAATAGTCCTAATTTCTTTTTCATTCCAAGGAACCAATGGTTTTCATACTGTACGCTAAATTTCGAAATTTCGTCTTGGGCGATCTTTAATGCTTCTTCTTCATCTTCGTGCAGAATTGGTATTAAAGATTCTGCTAATCGAGCGAGGTCCCATGCGGCCATATATGGTTGATTTCCATATGCATAACGACCTTGTGTGTCAATAGAGCTAAATACGGTTCCTTGATTGTAATTGTCCATAAATGCACAAGGACCGTAATCAATTGTTTCGCCACTAATCGTTATATTGTCAGTGTTCATTACACCGTGGATAAATCCAACAAGTTGCCATTTTGCGATAAGACTGGCTTGTCTTTTAATGACTTCTTGTAGTAATGCAGTATATCGGTTTTCATGAGCTTCAATTTCTGGGTAATGCCTTTTTATCGTATAGTCAGCTAGTGATTTCAGGTCCTCTATTGAACCACGAGCTGCAGCATATTGAAATGTACCGACGCGTATATGGCTACTAGCTACTCTAGTTAAAATTGCTCCAGGTAACTTTGTTTCACGATATGTTGCTTCACCAGTTGTGACAACTGCTAAACTGCGAGTAGTCGGAATATCAAGTGCATACATTGCCTCACTAATGATATATTCACGTAGCATCGGACCGAGTGCAGCACGGCCATCTCCTCGGCGTGAATAGGGAGTAGGGCCAGAACCTTTCAGTTGAATATCGAAACGCTCACCTGAAGGAGTAATTTGTTCGCCAATTAAAAGAGCACGACCATCGCCTAACATATTAAAATGTCCGAATTGATGGCCAGCATATGCTTGAGCTAATGGATGAGCTCCTTCTGGGAGTGCATTACCAGCGAAAATAGCAATTTCAGCTTCCTTTTTCAGTTCTTCAGGGGTCAAGCCAAGAGATATCGCTAATGAATGGTTTAGTTTAACTAACTCCGGTGAACTTACGGGAGTAGGGGGGATTTCTGTATAAAATGATTGTGGTAAAGTCGTATAACTATTATCTAAATTCCAACCTGTTTCATTATTTTTAGTCATTGTATCTCCTCCTTTTTGTATTTTAAGTTATGTATTTGTACGTATGTATTCTTTGTAAAGTTAACTAAAAGTATAATATAATATTTCCCCTTGCAATCTATTGTAAGGACTTCATTGCACTATGTCTATTTAACAGCAAATTTAAAACCTCCATTTTAAGAAAATGGAGGTTTTATTATTATTTAATTTTTACAATTATTTTTCCTTTTGCTCTTCCAGACTCTGAATATTCCATTGCTTTTTGCGCATCTTCAAAAGGGAAGACTCGATCGATTACCGGTTTGATTTTTCCGGCTTCAATATAGTTTGCAATAGTACGTAATTGATCCCCGCTTGGCTTCATAAATAAAAATGAATATTGAGCATTATGCTTTTTTTCAAGTGCAGTAAGTTTTTTGCTGGCTAATGAAAATAAGAGAGTTTTAAAGAATCCTGAACCAAATTCTTTACCGAAGCGAGCATTCGGCATACCTGAAACGGAAACAATGTTTCCTCCGCTTTTTATAATATTGAATGATTTTTCAAGTGTTGCACCGCCGATTGTATCAAATACCGCATCATAATTTTTTAGTATATCTTCAAATTTTTCTGTTTTGTAATTAATAATTTCATCTGCGCCAAGAGACGTTACTAAATTTGCACCAGCTTCACTAGCAGTCGTTGTAACAGTAGCACCCATTATTTTTGCTAACTGAATTGCGAAAGTACCAACACCACCGGATCCAGCGTGAATTAAAATCTTTTGTCCTTTTTGTAATTGCATGATGTCATGTAATGCTTGATATGATGTTAAGCCAACAAGTGGAATCGAAGTAGCTTCCTCAAAACTTAAATTTTTCGGCTTTAAAGCTATATCATCTTCATGAATGGCTATATACTCCGCGAAAGTACCAATCTTATTTTTTCTTGGACGAGCATATATTTCATCACCAACTTTAAAACGAGTTACTTTTGATCCAACCTTCGTGATGACACCGGCAAAGTCATTACCAAGGATTAGGGGCATTTCATATTTCAGTAACATTTTTACTTTTCCGTCGCGTATTTTAAAATCAATTGGGTTAATACTAGCTGCATGAATTTCTGCGAGCACCTCATACTCTTTTATTTCAGGAGTAGGTACCTCTGCCATACGCATTGGGACTTTTCCATATCTATCAATTATCATTGCTTTCATTTCTTATACCTCCAAGTTTTAATAAAAGTTTTGCAATAGCTTCTCAATATCTAATACAAGATTTTTTAATAAACCTAATTTTGTACGTATATCAATATAATAAAAATTCTTTGTACCTTCTTTTCTCATTAAAATAATGCCAGCTTCTCGTAAAATCTTAAGGTGATGTGATACTGCTGGACGGGAAAGGTGTGTTTGCTTCGTGATTTCTCCTACACGTAATCCTGTTTGACATTCCGTTTCCATTAGCACTAATAAAATAGCTTGACGTGTTTCATCACCAATTGCCAATAATACTTTTTGAGAATCAATAAAATCTTTTTTTATAATATTTAATTGTTCTTGTTTATTCATTTCAATCACTTTGCCTCCTGCTAATTAGTCGAAAGGTTTAAGATAACGAACCATTACTTCGATACGGTAATGCTACATGATTGTTGTATGAGGTGCAATATTGGGAAAGAAAATCGAGACGAATGAATTTTTTATTTTTGAAAATTATAGGGAGATAGAAAAGGGATTGGAAGGACTACATAACACAATAGATGAAGTTTTAAAAACAAAAAATGATGTAACAATAAAATAAGCGGTCGTAACCTTGTATAATCCATAAGGTTACGACCGTTTATAATGTTTGTATTATTTTTGATTTTTACGATAGAACATAGTTCAACGTAAAGTACGTTCTTTTGTTTTACACTTTCATACAGACACAATTCAGGTGGATTATAGATGTATGAAAAGGTAAAAGGGATTTTGGGGCGTAATCTATCTATATGATAATTCAAAATGAAATATAAGTCTATATTTTAATGTTTTTTTTGATTATATTTATGTCAATGAGCTCAGAACAATGATGTGGAGGGTAAATATATGAAATCGAATTATGTACCAGTTTTAATTGTTGGAGGGGGATTATCTGGGTTAGCGTCTGCGTTATTTCTTGCAAAACATAACATTGAGTACTTACTTATTGAAAGGCATCCGTCTACTGCCATTCATCCGAAAGCAGGCGGTCTTACTTTACGTACAATGGAGTTATTTCGAGAATTAGGCTTGGAACAAAGAATTAAATTGGCAGGTAAAGCATTAGAGAACTGCCGAGGAAGAATAGCGGTTCATACAATAGCTGAGGCGAATAAAGAAGAATTGGAACAAATGAGAGCGACGCAATACAGAAACGATGAAGAGTTACTTCAAAAAATAGAAAAGATTAGTCCATCAAAACAAACTGCATGTTATCAAATTATTTTAGAAGAGATGATGTTACAAGAAGCAAAAACGCTAGGCGGGCAACTATCTTTTTATCATGAATTAGTTTCATTTGAACAAAATGAAAACGGGGCAAAAGCAAAGATTCGAAATCGTGAAACAGAAAAAGAAAGTGTCATACATTGTGACTATGTAATTGCAGCGGATGGAGCGAAAAGTAAAATACGTGAGCAGTTAGGGATTAAAACTGAGGGGCGTGGAACCATTGGTGGCTATTATATGAATATTTATTTTGAAGCTGATTTAAGAGAGTTTATACAAGGAGACGCATTCGGTTTTTCGATGGTACTTCATCCGGAGGTTCTTGGTGCACTTATCCCAGTTGATAACGTAAAAAAATGGATTTATCATGTAGCCTACGATCCATTAAAAGGAGAGGGGCTAGAGGACTTCACTATAGAACGTTGTAAACAAATTATTCAAATAGCAATTGGAAGTACAAATGTTGAATCAAAAATATTAAGTGTTTTACCGTGGGAAGCGGCCGAAAGTACAGCGGTGAAATTTCAAGGAAATCGAACCTTTTTAGTTGGAGATTCAGCACATATTATGCCGCCAACAGGAGGATTTGGTTCAAATACAGGAATACAAGATGCGCATAACTTAGCTTGGAAATTAGCGGCTGTTATAAAAGGGAAGGCAAAACCAAAATTGTTAGAAACATATCATGAAGAGAGACACTCTGTTGCAAAATTAACGACAGCTTATGCAAGTAGTTTACTGTTTCGTGCTGCGAATAGAGAGGAAGGCAGTTTGAATAATATGGATGTTTTAGCTGTTACAGTTGGATATCAGTATTGTTCAGAGGCGATTATAGATAATTCAGTCACTCCACATAGAATGGATAGCATAGAGTTGAACGGGAGACCTGGAACGCGAGCGCCGCATTTATGGGGAACGTATGAAGGAAAGAAAGTTTCTACATTAGACTTATTCGGTAACAGTTTTGTATTACTTATAGGAGTAGAAAATAGTTCTTGGGCTGAGGCAGCACATGCTGTTTCAGCTAAATTAGGAATAAATATAAAAGGGTATCGTGTTGGCTTAAGTGGAGACTTTGTTGTTCCAGAAGATATTTTTAGCAAATTATATGGTATAGAGAATGGAGGTGCTGTATTAATTAGACCAGATGGCTTTATCGGATGGCGTTCGGAAAAAACGGTAGTAAATCCAGATATAGTATTGGAAGAGGTAATGAGAAATTTATTATGTGATTTTTAAGTAACTACAGAAATATTGTTTTATGTGCTTCACTGTACTGAAAAAAATATTCACAAATTTCAATAGGTTTGATATGATTAAATTCGACAAGTTAATAGAGGCCGGAGATATTTGAGAAAAGCCATAAATTTATTTAGGGATACAGGAGTGTATTCTAAATAATTTATGGCTTTTTTTATTGAATGAATCGTACAAAATAGAGAGTTACATATGAAAAGGAGGACTATAGGAATTAAATAGGATAATACTAGTTTTCTATATTAATAATATAGATAAAGTATATTTGTAAGATTGGAATTTTAATATAGGTTTATAAAAATAATGAAAGTGTGTCTTCTATTTCGTGTAAATCTCATTAGCTTGTTGAAATTTGCAACGTAGGAAGGGTTAGAAGGATGAGAAAGATTATTAGCGTTTTAGTTATTTTCTTTATGACGGGAAGTATCTTTGCTGGGGGAGCTGTTCATGCGAAAGCAGAAGGGAAGCATGAATGGAATACGAATAAGTTTTTAAATATTGCACATCGCGGAGCAAGTGGACATGCACCTGAGCATACTTTTGCTTCTTATGATTTAGTGAAAAAAATGAAAGCGGATTATTTAGAGTTAGATATTCAATTAACAAAGGATGGCCAATTAATTGCAATGCATGATACAGCAGTTGATCGCACTACAAATGGAACAGGCGAAGTACGTGATAAAACGTTAAGCGAAATAAAGAGTTTAGATGCAGGAACGTGGTTTAATAAAGCGTATCCAGAAAAGGCTAAGCAAGAGTATGTTGGGCAAAAAGTTCCGACTCTTGAAGAAATCTTCCAAAAGTATGGAAGAAGCATGAAGTATTACATTGAAACAAAATCACCAGATGTGTATCCAGGAATGGAAGAGAAATTGTTAGCATTGTTAAATAAATATAATTTAGTAGGTCAAAACATGTCATCTAGCCGTGTTATGATTCAATCATTTAGTAAAGATAGTTTGAAAAAGATTCATAGTATGAATGAAAATATTCCGTTAGTTCAATTGCTTTGGTATTATCCAAATGAAAACAATGAAATTGTTGAATGGTCTGGCATTACACATGAACCGAAAAGTGTAACGAATGATGATTTTCAAGAAATTAAAAAGTATGCAGCTGGTATTGGGCCAAACTTACGTAATGATAACGGAGAACTAATTATTGATGAATCATATATGAAAATAGCTAGGAAAAATGGACTGTTAATTCATCCTTATACAATTAATGAGAAACCAGATATGAGACTGTTAATCAAATGGGGTGCTACAGGAATGTTTACAAATTATCCGGATCGATTACATAGTGTATTGAAGGGGAAATAAGTGAAAAAGGGTATACCAGTGTTTTAGGTACACCCTTTTTAATTTAACTCCCCGATAAACAGAATCTCTTTTTCATAGCATTCATCTTCATCATAAATAATTTCTTGAAAGCGAAGCGTTTCGAAGGAATGGCAAACTGAAATTTCCGATTTCTCCCAAAAATCAATTTCATTTGAAAGAAGAATCCATTTTTGAAATTCACTATTTCTATTAAAAAAATTATGAAAGTAGTCCTCATTTTTAAATATAATGATTTGCGAACCCCACAAATTATTTATAGAAATTAAAACAACAACTCGATATGTATGTGTATCTCTCGGTTTCATATTTATTAAATGATTTGCTTGATTTAATAAGGTTTGAATACATAATCGCTTTACTTTTCTAGGTGTTTTACGAGAGTCGATAAAAGTTTGCGAAACTGGCAATAGCATATTCCAATATTCATCGTTATAGAAAATAGAAGGGAACGTTTTTGTATGTTCCTCAATTCGCTTTATTAAAGTGTTTGTTTTTCGTTTCATACCACGTATTTTCTTTTCACGCATTGTGAGTCATCTCCATAAATTTTTGTAATGCAGCAGAGTGATATATATCTTTTCTAGTAATAAAAGTAGTAGGAACTTTTTTGAAGCTATTTGGTAAAGGGTTGAATGATATGTCATGTTTATGATCATTTAAAATAGACTTCATCATAATTGCTATGCCCATACCTGATTTTACACATGCGAGTATCGCCTCAATTGTTCCGAACTCTAATACTCGCTTAGGTGAAATTCCTTCTTCTTGAAGCCAATCTTCTAATAAATTTCTATAATAGCACCCGCGACTAAATGCAAGTAAATTCATGTCTCCGATGTCTTTAAAGGAAGATAAAGGATTTTTGCTAATGAGAACTAATTCTTCTTCACGAAATATATTTGTATGAAGTTCAGTATGCTGAGTAGAGCCAGCTATAAACGCTCCGTCCAGTTTTCGTTCTAATACAAGCCTAATCAATTGTTCCGTCGTATTTGATTCTAAAATCAATTCGACTTTTGGGTATTTCTCATAATAGGCTGTTAATATAGATGGAAGTCTTACAGCGGTTGTAGATTCTGTACATCCAATTTTTAAAGTGCCTCTTGGTTCGATCCCATTACTTTGAACTGCTTTAACAGATTGATCTATTAAGTGGATAATTTGTTTGGCGTATGTTAATAAAATCTCACCGTTAGAAGTTAAAGTTACACCTTTTCCGTTTCGGTAAAATAAAGGCACACCTAATTCGTTTTCTAGTTGTTTCATACGCATTGTTACGCCAGACTGTACATAGTTTAAATTTTTCGCTGCGTGAGATATGTTTTTTTCTTTCGCAACTTCGTAAAATACAGTTAAATCTTTTATATCCAAGTATCATCCCTCCATAAAAGGTATCATTTTTTTTGATGGATTACATGATAAATCTTTATTTTATATGATATCAGAACTTTCATACAATGAAAGGGGGATGGAGGGATTATTGTGTTAATGGAAGAAAGGGTGAATAGTACTTATAAGTGGGTTATGTTAATTTTTGCGACAGTTGCTCAAACAACAGCGACACTTATAACGTATGGTGTTGGAGCGTTTGCTTTATTTTGGAAAGAAGAATATGCACTTACGAATACGGAGAGTGGATTGCTAGTAAGTGTTGTAAATATAGGACCGCTATTTTGTATGCTTTTTGTCGGGCGGCTACTTGATCAATACAATGAAAAGTTGTTAATTTCGATAAGCTCATTTTTACTAGGAGGTTCATTTTTACTGACTAATATGGTCAATGAATTTAATGGGTTACTCTTTGTACTTTTATTAGTAGGAACGTTTTATAGTGTTTCGCAGCCAGGAGGAAGTAAGGTGATAATAAAGTGGTTCCCAAAAGAAAATCGCGGGTTAGCAATGGGGATTAGACAAGCTGGTATACCGATTGGTGGCACGTTAGCGGGAGTATTGATCCCGTTTCTTACAATAAAATATAATATGGCTTATGCGGTAAATAGTATTGCATGCATTTGTATAATTGGAGGGTTTTTATTTTTTATATTTTATAAGGAACCATATATTCAAGAGAAAGTTAAACAAGAACGTATTAAACTTTCTTTTTGGATGCAGTTAAAAGAAGTGATGTGTAAAAAAGAGTTGTATGCAATTTATATAACTGGCATTTGTATGATTTCATTGCAAATGGTGTTAGTTGCACACTTTATAAAATTTTTAGTATTGGAACAATCAATCACGCCAATTTTAGCTGGAAAAGTATTTTCCGTTATGTTCTTTTCTGGAATGGTTGGTAGGATTATATTAGCAGCTACTAGTGATTTGTTTTATAAGGGAAATCGGCGCACCCCTTTATTTATAACTGTTTGTATTTCTATTCTCTTCATTCTAATATTAGTAATGAGCATACATACAATAACGAATGTATTGTATGGTGTAAGTGCATTGTTAGGGTTCTTTTCGATTGGATGGTTTAGTCTTTTTATAACTGAAGTTGCAGAATCAGCAAGTGAAGAATCGGTAGGGATGACAGTGAGTTTTGCACTTACATTAAATCAAATTTCCATTATTGTTGCACCTGCTTTATTTGGTTATATTGTAGATAAGAAGGGATATACGTATGCGTGGTTATGCATAGTTGTATTACTAACTATTTCAGCGGTTAGCTTATATAGGAATTATAGAAAATAAAGGAATGTTAGCAATGTAAATTTTTTGTGAAGAAAGTCTAAAGAAATGTTGAATGAGCGACATTTCTTTTTTTATTTGTTGTATAATCAAAATGTAAATGAGATTCGTTTTCAATTTCGTTCATTACCTCTTTTGAAATTACCTGTAATTTTAGCCATAATTAGCTGTTTTTCTTTATCGTTATTTGCATGATTTATTTTATTTAAAAATTTTTCAGCATCATTTCCTTTTAATATCATAATTTGTTTTCCGTAATATTCAATTAATATCATGTTGTTTTTTATTATCCGATAATGAAACATCTTATCATCTAAACGGTTGCGTTTATCGGTGTTTTTCATATTACATCTCCATTCTTTTTAGTATGTAACAAATGTTACAAAAGAATTTGAAATTATAGTGTAATGCATCCGATTGTATGTTGGAAATTTTGCTAGAAAGAAATACAATAGAGAGTAGTCAAAATTGAAAATGAGAAAAAGGAATCTAGTTTTAACATAGTGAATATTAAATAATATTATAATATACTTGATAATTAAAAGATATAAAATAGAATGGATGTACGTTAAGTGAAACTAGATAAAAGAGGGTTCCTAGTATGTTAAAGAAATGGTTAATCGTTTTCTTTATTTTTGCTGTTTTTTGTGGAAGTGTTGTTACACTAATACATGCAAATAAAGGAAAAAAATATGATGTAAAGGCATTTTCAAATGTAAATAGTAAGCAAAAAGATGTTAAGCAGGAAGTTGATGCGAATGCGAAAAAGCGTTATGAAATTGCAGCTGGAAAACTAGATCAGTACTTAAAAGATAAAGGATTTAATGGGAGTGTTCTTGTAGCAAGTAAAGATCATGTCATTTTACGAAAAGGGTACGGTTATGCGAATGTGAAAGATCAAGTATTAACAACTCCAAGAACGAAATATCGCATTGGGTCTATTACGAAAACAGTTGTTGCAATATCTATTATGCAACTAAAAGAAAAAGGGAAGTTGAACATTGAAGACAATGTAAATAAATATATCCCATCGTTTCCGGCAGATAAAAACATTACGTTACGAAATTTGTTAACACATACGTCTGGATTACCAGAACAGGGACAAGGTAGTGTTGACGCAGCATCACGGTTAAAATTAGTAACGTGGATTGGGGCACAAACGTTACAATTTCCAGCAGGGACAGGATGGAAATATACAGATTATAATTATATGGTGCTTGCATATATTGTAGAAAAAATATCGAATAAACCACTTGCTGAATATGTGAAAGAAAATATTTTGACTCCTGTTGAAATGCATGAATCTGGAATGGGCGCAACACTTCCAGAGGATATTTTCTTAGCAGAAGGGTATACGAAAAAAGATAATAAGTTAATAGCCACGCCTCGCTTAAAAATGAACTGGCTGTATGGTTGTGGTGAAATGTATACGACTGTTGAAGATATGAAAAAGTTAGATGAAGCTATTATGGATGGTAAACTACTTTCTAAACAAAGTGTATCAGATATGTTTTCTGCATCACCTGCAAGAAAATATGGATTTAGTTTCTATATTTACCCAGATTATTATCATAACCACGGTGTATTAGCTGGCTGGAACACTTTTAATAATTTTAACTGGGATAAACGAACGTTTGTCATATTATTTTCTAACGTCCAAAATGGTATGAATGATGCATTTAATCAAGAATTTAGGAAAATGGCGAATGATTTAATAGAAGGAAAGGGAATATAAAAAAGAGCCTCTAGCGAGAGGCTCTTTTTTATAGAGCTGAAAACTCCTCAACAAGTTGAGTGAATTGTTTCAATGCACTTTCAATCGGTTCTGGCATAGTTAAATCAACACCAGCTTTTTTCAATAAGTTTAGTGGATAGTCAGAACTTCCGCCTTTAAGGAATTCAATATAATGTTTTTGAGCATTTGGATCGCCGCTTAATAGTTTATCAGCGATTTGAATGGCAGATGCGAATCCAGTTGCATATTTGTATACGTAAAACGGGCGATAGAAATGAGGGATTCTAGCCCATCCGTATTTTACTTCTTCATCAAATACAAGTGAATCACCGTTATATTCTTTAAATAGCTTTTCATAAATTTCACTGAAGACTTGGGCATTTAATGGTTTACCTTGCTCAGCCATTTCATGTGTGATTTTTTCAAATTCTGCAAACATGATTTGTGTAAAGAAAGTACCTTTAAATTTCTCAATAAAATGGTTAACTAAATGGTTACGCACGTTCGTTTCTTTTGCTTCTTTTAATAAATAGTGAATTAATAACACTTCATTTACTGTAGAAGCGACTTCTGCGACAAAGATAGAATAATGTGCAGAAATTCTTGGTTGGTATCCATGTGAATAGTGCGTATGCATACCGTGCCCGCATTCATGAGTAAGAGTGAACAGGCTGTTTAAATCATCGTGATGATTTAAAAGAATGAAAGGATGAACACCGTATACACCAAAGTTATAAGCACCAGAACGTTTTCCTGGTGTTTCTCTTACGTCTATATATCGTTTATCTTTAAAACTTTTTAATGTCTCAATATATTCTTCTCCTAAAGGAGCTAGTGATGCAATCATAATGTCAAATGCTTCACTATATGGAATGTCTTGTTTTGCACCCTCTACTAAATCGACGCCTAGGTCGTATTGTCTTAGTTCATCTACGTTTAATTTTTCTTTTCGAATTTCATTGTATGTATGTAATGTTTGAATATTTTTTTTCGTTGTATCAATTAGGTTTTCATATACTTCTTTCGGAACCATATCGCCAAATAATGATTTCTCTAACGCCGATGGATAGTGTCTTAGCTTCGAAACAGTAACATTATTTTTAATAGCAGCGGATAAAGTAGATGCGATGGAATTCTTTAACTGAACATATGGTTTGTAATATGCTTTATAAGCTTCTTTACGCTTTTCACGATTCGTATCTTCTATTAATTTTGCATACATTCCGCGTGTTAAGTTCACTTTCTCTCCATCGTCAGTCGTCACTTCACCAAATAATATATCTGCATTGTTTAACATACCAAATGTGTGCTGTGGAGAAGAAAGAGCTTCACCCATCTGTGATAAAATTTCTTCTTGGTCCTTATTCAATACGTGTTTTTTATAACGGTATAATTCAAACAAGTCTTCTTTATAATATTGTAAGCCTTCTGTTTCTTCTATGTAAGAATGTAATGTGCTTTCGTCTATGCTAAGTAAGAAGGGGGAAAAGAAAGATTTAGCTGCACTTACTTTCACGTGTAATTGTGATACTTTATCGACAAGAGATTGCGCGTCAGTATCGCGTGTATCAAGGTCAGATTGTAATCGTGCATAAGCGAACATTAA
Organism: Bacillus sp. AY2-1; assembly: GCF_008368965.1. NCBI lineage: Bacteria > Bacillati > Bacillota > Bacilli > Caryophanales > Bacillaceae > Bacillus > Bacillus sp. AY2-1. The sequence continues at coordinate 34,681 of NZ_QPEL01000099.1, forward strand.
AGATATTATGCTAGAAATTTCTTCACTCTTCGTTAAATAAGCTAATAAACTATTACCATCGTGAATATTGCCATTAAACTCGTGTAATTCCTTCGTTAATACTTCAATTTTATGAAAATCACTTTCCCAATCTTCAATTGTATGGTAAATGTCTGTTAAATCCCATTTTTCTATATCAGCTACTTGTAATCGATCTTTAAGTTCTGTCATAATCATTTCCTTTCTAAACATGTAGTTATATTTCTATATAACTATGAAATACAACAAATTGCAAAAAATCCCTGCTGAAAATTGAAAAGCCTTGCTAAAATAACAAGGTTTACATACTTATAGTGTAATTCCGAATTTTGAATGTAAAAGGTTTGTATATTGCATGTCTGTAACGGTTTCTTTCGTTTTTTTACCATTTTTCGCTACTGTAAGGCTATCTTTCGTTAAAGAGGCATGCCCATCTTCAGTTAGTTTTACAATAAGAGGTACTTTATTAAAGGGTGATCCTTCATGTTCAACGATAATTTTTTGTGCTGTATTTGCTTTTTTTTCATCCACTTCTTCTATATAAAATGCATAGCCTAACGTCCAATCATCAGCAGAAGATTGATCCAAAAACTCATTGTTTTTACGCATCTCTAAAATGTAGTTTCCCTTTTCGGTCATTTCTTTACGAATACGATAATCTCCTGTAACAGAGTGAATGACTTCACCTGAGAAAGGGACAGGTGCAAGAGGTAAGTATGATCCGAATCCTACTTCAATTAAATAAAGTTCATTATGATGTGTTAAAACGGTTGCGATATGGCCAGAATCAACAGCCCATATGGAGTTTGCAGCGTTATAAACTGTTCCTGAAACGAGATGAACATCAAATCCAGCGTCTTTAAGGAAGTAATACATAGTAGGATTGAGTTCATAACAAAGACCGCCACGGTTATTTACTAAAATTTTCTCTTTCAAATTTTCTTTTGATATTTCTTTAAAATTCTTTTCGAGAATATTTAAGTTTTCAAAAGGAACAGTTTGTGCCATTGCGTACATAATGTTAGATAAATCTTCAAATGAAACCGTGTCTTTTTCTTCTATATGTAATCGTGCGAAAAATTGTTTTTGAAAGTCTGTCATAGAAATCCCTCCGCTATGCTTTTATAGGTAAATTGTAAACAATCTTGAATAGAATGTGAAATTAAAATTACGTTGAATATTTGAAGTGAGACTAAAAATAATGTGGGAGAGTGAGAGATTGCTACTTTACTAACGATGGAACGAATATTATAATAATTCTGATAAACTATGCAAACGCTTTCTTAAGAAGGGATGGAATACAGATGTTTAAAAGAATAACAATAGTCGGATTGTCAGTTGTTATGTTATTACCTAGTATATATGGGGAGAGTAAAGCATATGCAGATACAGTTAACAATGGAACGTTAATGCAGTATTTTGAGTGGTACGCTCCGAATGATGGGAATCATTGGAATCGTTTGCGTGCTGATGCTGAAAATTTAGCGGAAAAAGGAATTACATCTGTTTGGATACCACCTGCATATAAAGGAACTACGCAAAATGACGTAGGATATGGAGCATATGATTTATATGATTTGGGGGAATTCAATCAAAAGGGAACAGTGCGGACGAAATATGGGACGAAAGCACAATTGAAATCTGCCATTGACGCTTTACATAAGAAAAACATCGATGTATACGGTGATGTAGTTATGAATCATAAAGGTGGGGCTGATTATACGGAAACTATCACAGCAGTTGAGGTAGACCCGAGCAATCGAAATGTTGAAGTATCAGGTGATTATGAAATTAGTGCTTGGACAGGCTTTAACTTTCCAGGGCGTGGAGATTCTTATTCTAATTTCAAATGGAAATGGTATCATTTTGACGGAACAGATTGGGATGAAGGAAAGAAATTAAACCGAATTTATAAATTTAGGGGCATAGGTAAAGCGTGGGACTGGGAAGTGTCTAGCGAGAATGGGAATTATGATTATTTGATGTACGCGGATCTTGATTTTGATCATCCAGATGTTGCGAATGAAATGAAAAAATGGGGAACGTGGTATGCGAAGGAATTAAATTTAGATGGCTTTCGTTTAGATGCTGTTAAACATATTGATCATGAATATTTGCGCGATTGGGTAAATCATGTTAGACAGCAAACGGGGAAAGACATGTTTACAGTAGCTGAATATTGGCAAAATGATATCCAGACTTTAAATAATTATTTAGCGAAGGGCAATTATAATCAATCTGTGTTCGATGCGCCACTTCATTATAATTTTCATTATGCTTCAACAGGAAATGGAAATTATGATATGAGAAATATTTTAAAAGGAACGGTAGTTGCGAATCATCCTACACTTGCGGTTACTCTAGTTGAAAATCATGATTCACAGCCTGGTCAGTCATTGGAATCTGTAGTGAGCCCTTGGTTCAAACCGTTGGCATATGCATTTATTTTAACGCGTGCAGAGGGATATCCTTCTGTTTTCTATGGTGATTACTATGGTACAAAAGGAAATAGTAACTATGAAATTCCAGCGTTAAAGGACAAAATTGATCCGATTTTGACGGCACGAAAAAACTTTGCATATGGTACGCAGCGTGATTATTTTGATCATCCAGATGTGATTGGCTGGACAAGAGAAGGTGATAGTGTGCATGCTAATTCTGGTTTAGCAACGATAATCTCTGATGGACCAGGAGGGGCAAAGTGGATGGATGTTGGAAAGAATAACGTAGGGGAAGTATGGTACGATATTACGGGTAATCAAACAAATACTGTAACAATTAATAAGGACGGGTGGGGGCAGTTCCAAGTAAGTGGAGGATCAGTTTCCATATATGTTCAGCAGTAATTTTGTGATGAAAAAGGAGAGGTAGACTGAAATATAAGTTTTCCTCTCCTTTTTATATGGTGCATATTTATTTTTCCTGAATCTTTATTGTAATAAAAGAACTAGTCGACCTTTATAACAACAAGAGATGCATTGGAATAAATAATGTCACCCGTGGCTTCTCTTATTCGTAATCGAAGAACATCTCCTTGGTTTAAAGGTAATAGATCAGTTCTGGCGGATGTGGCTCTTACCCCAGAAGCACCACCAACTCGTGTTTCAATTGCGAATTGAATGGAATCGTTTATTGTAAGATTTAATATGCTAGACGAAATAGCTTGTATTACAAATACGATTGAAAAGGATACAGAGTATACACCAGTGGTATCAATTGTAATGGAGTTGTCTACTGGATTTAGAGTAGTTCCACTAACAGGTCCTGGAATGGTAAAGTTGACATTTGTATTAACTACTGCTGAAAAACCGATTCCTACTTCAGAAGTTATTGTTCCAAATACGGGAAGAATCCCTAAACCAGTTGCGCCAGTGGGACCAGTTATTCCAATTCCGGTAGGGCCTGTAACCCCAGTGGGACCCCGATACCGGCAGGACCTGTAACCCCAGTGGGACCAGTTATTCCGATACCGGCAGGACCTGTAACCCCAGTGGGGCCAATAGTTATGCCAACTCCGGTAGGGCCTGTAACCCCAGTGGGACCAGTTATTCCGATACCGGCAGGACCTGTAACCCCAGTGGGACCAGTTATTCCGATACCGGCAGGACCTGTAACCCCAGTGGGGCCAGTTATTCCGATTCCGGTAGGACCTGTAACCCCGGTGGGACCAGTTATTCCGATTCCGGTAAAACCTGTCGCACCGGTAGGGCCTGTGATTCCAGTAGGTCCAGTAGGGAAAGTAAATGGTGGAATTGATGGTAGTGTGGGACCGATTAAATTTGGTTCCAGAGCAGGTCCATGTAAAGTATTATATTCTTCATTCATATAGTAAACCTCCTATCATTGCTTGTCATAATTATTAAATGTATTAGAGGAAGTAAATGACATTCGCAATAGCGGAGCCGCTTCTATAATTTTTCCTCAGCAAATATAGGTCTAGTTTAAGTGATATTGAAGCGTACAGTTACGTACTACTTAAGTATGACACCTTTACTTCTCACGTAACATATAGTATGATGATTTCAATAAATTAGATTTCAATGACTATAATATAAATTAATGAGAGGTGCTTTTTGTGAGTGCGGTAGGTACTAAATAGGAAAAATTTAATGAAATAAGTCAGATAAGAACAGGGGATTTTTATGTATACCATACCCCTAACTTTGTCATGGATTTATTTCGATACCTATGAAGATACCTACAATACTTTATAAAGCGTGTAATAAGGGACTGCCATCTATTTTTTTATGGCTTATTTCCTCATATGTTATTACACATGCCTTGTAAATGTAAAAGCTGCGGTATCCCCGCAGCTTTTTTGTATATATTTTTAATGTATAAAAATGGTAATTTAATAATGTAGAACTCATTGGAATCTAATGAGTAGGTATCTTCATTTATGATAAAAATCAATCATAGTGAGGAGAAACAAAATGAATACGATGACTTTTGAAAAGTTACAATATAACGAATTAAAGGATATAGTGAAATCTTATTGTGTAAGTGGATTAGGTAAGGAATTATTAAACAAATTAGAGCCGAGTACGAGTCTAAAAGTAGTGAGAAATCGCTTGAATGAAACGACAGAAGCACGAGCTATATTAGATGCAGAGGGGCATGTTCCTTTCTTCGGCATTTCTAATATTGCTAGTACAATTCAAAAATTAGAAAAAGGGATGATTTTAGATCCAGAAGAATTAGTAAGTGTTTCAGACTTTTTACGTGGATGTAGAAAGATTAAAAAGTTTATGTTAGATAAAGAATTTTTTGCACCAGTATTAGCTTCTTATGCAAATTCAATGACTGAATATAAAAGTATTGAAGAGGAAATTAACTTTTCAATTAAAGGAAATAGTATTGATGTAGCTGCAAGTAAAGAGTTAAAGCGAATTCGAAATAATATTGATTCTGTAGATGGGAAAATAAAAGAACGTTTAATGAAATTTTTAAATAGTAGTGCAAATAAGAAATTCATTCAGGAATTCTTTATTAGTAAAAAGGATGACCGTTATACGATTCCAATTAAATCTTCCTATAAAAATCAAGTTGCTGGAAGTATTATTGAAGCCTCGGCAAAAGGCTCTACTGTATTTATAGAACCGCATACGGTTACGAAATTGAATGCAGAATTAGCAGGTTTGAAAGCAGAAGAAGCGGTTGAAGAGTATCAGATTTTAGCGACGTTATCAGGAATGGTGTTAGAAAACATTTATAGTATAAAGATTAACATGGAGCTAATTAGTCAGTATGATATGGTATTTGCGAAGGCAAAGTTTAGTAAATCGATTGATGGAATAGAGCCGAAGTTAAATGATCATGGCTACATTCATTTAGTGAATTGTAAGCATCCGCTTTTAACAGGGCAAGTTGTACCGTTACATTTTAAAATTGGTCAAGAGTATCGTAGTTTAATTATTACAGGGCCGAATGCGGGCGGAAAGACAATTGTGTTAAAAACGATTGGATTGTTAACATTAGCTACAATGTCAGGCCTTCATATTGCAGGAGATAGAGGTACAGAAATCGCTATTTTCGAAAATGTATTCGTAGATATTGGTGATAATCAAAGTATTGAAAATGCATTAAGTACATTTTCGTCTCATATGAAAAATCTTTCTGAGATTATGAGGATGTCAAATAATAATACGTTGCTATTATTTGATGAAATTGGGAGCGGTACAGAACCGAATGAAGGTGCAGCACTTGCAATTTCTATTTTAGAAGAATTGTACCTTGCGGGATGTATTACCGTTGCGAGTACGCATTACGGAGAAATTAAACGATTCTCAGAAATGCACGATGACTTTATGAATGCAGCGATGCAATTTAATAGTGAAACGTTAGAGCCGCTTTATAAATTAGTTATCGGAAAATCAGGGGAAAGTAATGCACTTTGGATTGCGAATAAAATGAGCGTAAAAGAACATGTACTGAAAAGAGCGAAAGAGTACATGGGAAATAAAGAGTACGCTTTAGAAAAAGTGAATGAAAGTAAAATTAGAAAACCGAAATTTGTACAAGAAAAAAGAGAATCTCATTATGAGTACAAAATCGGCGATCGTGTGAATTTATTGGATTATGATGATTTTGGTATCATCTATAAGGAAAAAGATAATTTTTATAACGTTGTTGTATATTATAACGGTGAATTCGTTGAAGTAAATGTAAAACGTATTACTTTAGAAGTAGCAGCGAAGGAGTTATATCCAGAAGGATACGATTTAAATACACTATTTGTTGATTATAAAGAAAGAAAAATGCAACACGATATTGAGCGCGGATCGAAAAAAGCACTGCGTAAAATTCAAAAAGAAATAAGAAAGAATAGAGGATAAGTTAAAATGGTAACGATTAGACAAGAACAAAAAAATGATTATAGAAAAACAGAAGAAGTCGTAAAAGAAGCATTTTTACTTGAAGAATTTAGTGATAAAACAGAACATGAACTTGTAAAACGTATTAGAGAATGTGACGCGTTTGTTCCGGAGTTATCAATTGTTGCGGTAGATGAAGATATAGTTGGTCACATTATGTTATCGAAAATTACAATAGAACAAGATGGAACTTCTGTAGAATCGTTAGCACTTGCGCCAGTTTCAGTTGCTAGGGGCCATCAGAAGAAAGGAATTGGCGGAAAACTGATCACGGCTGCTTTAGAAAAAGCGAAAGAACTTGGATACGGATCAGTTGTAGTATTAGGACATCCAGAGTACTACCCGAAATTTGGTTTTAAGAAAGCAAGTGAGTGGAATGTAAAAGCACCGTTTGAAGTGCCTGAAGAAGTGTTTATGGCGATGGAGCTAAGAGAGAACGCTCTCCAAGGTGTAGAAGGAGTTGTTCAGTATTCGAGTGCTTTTGCTGAGTAGGAGTAACGGTTAAGAAATGTAATCATAAAAGATGCTATCTTTTTGTATGGATATACAGAAAGATAGCTTTTTTTATTAAGCGGATCTACTGACGTATATTTTGCTCAATGAATAATTGAGGTGGTAAAATTGAGATAGAAACGTAAAGGGAGAGAATAGAATGAATAAGCGAGAAACAGATAGCAATGAGAATGCAGTTACGTTATATGTTACAAGACACGGTAAAACAATATTAAATACGAATCATCGCGCGCAAGGTTGGGCTGATTCTCCATTAGTAGAAAAAGGTGTTGAAGTTGCCACAAATTTAGGAACAGGATTAAAAGATATTCATTTTATGAATGCGTATAGTAGTGATAGTGGCCGAGCGATTGAAACTGCTAATTTAGTATTAAAATATAGTGAGCAATCAAAATTAAAACTTGAGCAAAGAAAAGATTTGCGAGAATTAAATTTCGGTATTTTTGAAGGTGAAAAACTTGAGAATATGTGGGATGTGGTTGGAAAAGCTGCAGGCGTTCCATCACCAGAAGAACTTATGAAGTTTTCTATTCAAGAAGTGATTAATCTTATTAGAGTAGCAGATCCTACAAAACAGGCGGAAGATTGGGAATTATTTTCTACTCGTATAAAAGCTGAGATAGATAAAATTAGTGAAGAAGCTGCTGGAAATGGTGGCGGTAACGTTTTAGTTGTCGTTCATGGGCTTTTGATTACTACCTTAATAGAAATGTTAGACAGTAGCAAAACAAAACTTGGGGTGGAAAATGCTAGTGTGACGAAGATTGTATACCAAGATGGAACATATACAGTCGAGTCGGTTGGAGATATGAGTTATGTTGCAAAAGGGAAAGAAAGTGTGGAAATATAATTAAATCTCCAAGAGATATAAGAAAAGGAAGGTAGAGAAATCTAGCTTCCTTTTCTTATTGGAACGATTATGGAATTAATAAAATCTTCCCTGTACTTTTTCTGCTCTCTAATAATTTATGTGCAAGAGCACCATCTTGTAAGGAGAATGTAGTAGGGCACTCAATGTTTAATTTGCCAGTTGCGATCCAATCGAATAATTGAGTAGATCGTTTTTTACGTTCTTCATAAGTGGTAAGAACGTTCCAAAGGTCTCCGCCAGTTAAAGTTTTTGAAGTATCCATAAGCATACGTGGATCAACTGGCGCAGGATTACCACCAGCCATTCCGTAAAATACGACAGTACCGCCAATTTTAGTAGCGTTAAAACTGTCCTCTAATGTAGAACCTACTGATTCATATACAACATTTACTCCAGTTCCATTAGTCATTTCAAGTACTTTCGTATGCCATTCTTCGTTATATAAAAATACGTGATCGGCACCAGCTAATGTAGCTATCTTTGCTTTCTCTTTTGATGACGTTAAACCAATTACTTTTCCGCCATATAGTTTAATCATTTGAACAAGAAGTTGACCGACGCCACCAGCTGCAGCGTGTACTAAAGCTATATCACTTTGTTTTAGTTGATAGCTATCTTGCGTTAAATAATGTGCAGTTAATCCTTGTAATAAGACAGAAGCGGCTGTTTCAAAAGAAATAGAATCTGGTAGTGGGATTACTTTTTCAGATGGAACGGCAACTAGTTCTGCATTTGCAAATGGGACGTCCGCAAATGCAATACGGTCTCCTAGGTTGATAGTAGTAACGTCAGCTCCTACTTTTTCAACAATTCCAGCTCCTTCATAACCTAATACATAAGGCGGATTGCCAGCAAGATGATAATCGCCGCGGCGTCTATAAATATCAGCGAAGTTTAATCCGATTGCTTTCGTGCGGACTAGAATTTTATTTGGATTTATGATTGGATCATGTATTTCTTTATATTGTAGTACATCTGGATTTCCAAACTGTTCGAAACAAAGTGCTTTCATATGGAATCCCTCCATTTGTATTGTTTGCCGATGCTCTTTATCATACAATACAAATATCAATAGGCAAAGAGGATTATTTTGATGAAATCAATCGGAAATATCGATTGAAAAGAGGGATGATAAATGGAGATAAAACAATTAATTACATTTAAAGTAGCAGCAGACACTTTGAATTTTACACAAACTGCAAAGAAATTAAATTTTGCCCAATCAAGCGTAACGGCACAAATTAAAACGTTAGAAGCTGAGCTTGGTACACCGTTATTTGAAAGATTAGGAAAACGCCTTTTCTTAACTGAAGCAGGAAGAAAGTTTCAACTATATGCGGACAAGATAATCGCACTTAGTAAAGAAGCAAAGACGGCCGTGAAAGATGATGAGGAAATAGCAGGTACGTTAATAATTGGTGCACAAGAAAGTCAATGTACATACAGACTGCCTTCTATATTAAAGAGGTTTAAAGCACAATTTCCTCAAATAAAACTTATATTTAAACCAGCACATTCCAATAAAGATGCAAAGGAACAATTGATGGAGGGGAAAGTAGATCTTGCATTTATTTTGGACGAATGTAAAACAGAAGATGTTTTACATGTGGAACCACTTATGAAAGAAGAATTAAAAGTAGTAGCTGCTCCTACGCATCGTTTACTTGAACAACCTTCAGTTTCTATAAAAGATTTAGAGAGTGAAACACTTCTACTAACAGAATTAGGCTGCTCGTATCGGACTTTATTTGAAGAACTATTTCGTATAGAAGATGTGTATCCAGCAAATAAAATTGAGTTCGTTAGTGTCGAGGCAATTAAACAATGTGTTATTGCAGATTTAGGTATAGCTGTTCTACCAGCGATAGTAGTAGAAAAAGATATAAGAGAAGGGACAATAAAAGAGTTACATTTAGAAAATGCAATTTCATCGATTTATACACAAATTGCTTGGCATAAAGATAAATGGATGACAGCACCACTGCAGCAATTTATTGATGTAACAAGGGAGTTTTTTACAACGGATTAAGTGGAGAAATATTTATTTTATATAAAAGAAAAAATGGCAATTTTGTATAAAGAACCGATGCTTGAATATAACAAGTATCGGTTCTTTTATGTTTTAAATATAGAATGCTATAAAATGTGTATTTCTCAACTTTTTTCTTACAAGGATAAGTAAAATTCTTCGTATATTCCAATAATCATCAGGGAATTTACAACGTTTATTCGTTTCTGTAAGATGCCTCTAGGAAGAGTGAAAGGAGGGCTTACATAGCAGTATAGCTTGTCTTTAGTATACGTACTTATTGTGAGGGGGAATTTAAAATGTTTAAAAAGTTAATGAAAGTATGTGTGTTAAGTGCGGCAAGTATAGGTGTATTATTTAGTTTTCAAGGAAGTACATTTGCAGCTACTGATTTAAGTAGTTATTATGACGGGAAAAATCCAGCAACAACGAAAGTATACGGGGGAAGTACAACATGTGATGCAGATGGATTTAATGCAAAGTCTACAGCAGTTTATGAAGGTAGTAAAAAAGTGGGGACAGTGTATTTACGTTACAGTAATAAATGTCATGCAGCATGGGCTAAGTTTGTGTTAGATCAACCAGCACCAGCTGTTTCGGGAGGAGTGTATGCGTACGCTGTTGTAAATAAATACAAAAATGATGTATTCCAAAAATCAGTTACTTCTAATCAGGGGAACGGCACAATAAAAACAGGTCAAACGAGCACTTATACAGGAATGGTATTTGATTTAACTGCTGATTTCGGATACACAGCAGATGCTGAAGCAGTTACGTTTAATAACGGTTACGGGAAAACAGCACGTTACTAATAAAGGAGTGAAATTATATGAAACTTTTAAAAAAGACGAGTGCATGTTTATTGCTATCTTTACTCGTTGTAACTAGTATGTTTAGCATGATTAATAGCGATAAAGCATATGCAGAAGATCATTCATATGATGGGAAAAGTCCTTATTATAATAGTTGTGATCAATCCGCAGTAACGAAAGAGAAGAAATGGATAGATTCAAATTCTTATGTAGAATTAAAATTTAGCACGACGTGTAAGACGGCTTGGGCGAAAGTTACTGTAACTCGTCCAGCAGTTTATAATAACGAAGCTGATGCAAGGGTTGTTAGAAAAACAGATGGAAAGGCATATACTTGCGGAAGTGCTGGAGGAAATGGTGTTGTAAATAAAGGACAAACATCATGCTATACGCCAATGGTATATGACTTGGATCCAAGAAAAGCGCAAGCACAGGGGAAACATGCCATTCCGAATAGCGATGCTTATAATTATGCGGAGACTATTTGGTATTGATGAGGATATGGAGATTGTAAGGTAGAGTATTTTAAGAGCATGTTTAGATTGGATTTCAAAACATGCTCGATTTGTATTCATTCTAATTTTTTCGGTAATCATAAACCATTGAATTAACTAAGGTCAGTATCAGGAGGAGTATATCCAAGGTACCTAGCCATCGATACAATTTGTCCTTTATGATGAAACTCATGAGTCTCCGTATGAGTTAAAAGCCATAGCGGAGTTGTGCTCCAAGGTTCTTTTTGCCACTTTACTTCATTTGCTATATTTTCGAGCCAACGGTCATTGTATTCATCTAAAAAACGTTGTACAGTCTCATCTACTAACTTAAATCTAGCACGGACTTTTTCCACATCTGCATGCTCAATTTCGTAATCGCTAGCAAATGAAAAATCTGCTCTTTTTTGCTTGAATGCGAATGATCCAAGCCAGTATCGGTAGCAATCGGCTACATGAATATGAGTCTTTATAATGCTACCGCTTCCGAAATTAGGAACTGTGCTATGTAATGTTTCTACGGGGATTTCTTCCAAAAACGAAAATAGAGTTTCTCTTGTAGAGCTAATAAGATTATATTGTTGTTTTAAAATATGTAACATGCAAGTACACTCCTCTTTTATTTACATAGTAAGTAATTCTATATTTACGAGGAGTGAACCTTTTTATTATTTTTAATAAGCATATTAGATGTATTTCTTATTTGTTTCTGATAGATTAAACAAGGTGAAACGTTAATAAGTTGAACATTCTTAGTTCATAATAAATTGCACATGAAGAAGGGAAACGATCAAATGAATAGACTAGTGGGTTTAAAACAATTTGAAATAACGCGCGGGGCGTTACTTAAATTTATGGAAACGTTAGATGATAAAACTGCGGATACGCAGCCAGAGGGTTTTAACAATACAATTCGTTGGCATATCGGTCACGTGTTAACAGCAGCAGAAGTTTTCATGTTTGGAAAAGAATTCAAACAATTACCAACTGAATATCCAGGTATGTTTGGGTATGGATCACGACCATCTAAATGGAAAACAGAAGGACCATCGTTAGAAGTATTAACGGCTCAATTAAAAGAACAAGCAAAACGTATTAACGAAATTCCAGCAGAAGCATTTGAAAATAAACTGCCAGAGCCATTCCTAGGATTGGAAACAGTAGGGGAGCTTTACGGTATGATGCTTTATCATGAAGCTGATCATATTGGGCAAATGAAAGCGATGGAACGTATTATTAAAGCTCTTTAGTCTTAATTGCATATAACAAGCAATACAGTTGTAATGTTAAATAATATATACAAAAAAGGTAGATAAATTATTATCTACCTTTTTTGTATAACTTCTTGAAGGATTAGGGATTATCATCGTGGTGCTGATGAAGAAGGATTAGAGAATTTTATAATTTTTTAGGTTGTGATTATTAATTGTAGTATTCCTAAATATGGAATATAAGTATAATGATAGAGAAGAACTAGAAATAGGGGTGAATACTATGATTACATTAGAGCAAAAGTTAGAGCAATATAAACATACATATGTACAGTTAAAGGGAGAACTAAAATGGAAAACGAGTGATTCTCGAACAGGAATGATGATTGCTGCTATGTATGCAGGTAGTGATAAATTGTTTAATCTCGAACGTTTTTTAGAAGTTAGTAGTTATATTAAGAATCAGGTAGGGATGTTTTCATACTTAAAGTCTTATCATCGTTTTGTAGTGGCCGCAACATTAGATATTCACTTTACAGATTACAAGAAAGCTTTTCGGACGTTTTTAGATTTATATGAACAATTGGTCACTAGTGGCTTTAGCCGGAGTATATTTACTTATCTCGCAGCAGCTGTGCTTTTAACAGAAGAAAATGAACAGCATGGCGCGCACATTCAGCGTTCGATGCAAGTATATAAACGCATGAAAAAGGATCACCTCTTTCTTACAAGTACAAATGATTATCCGCTCGCGGTTTTATTAGCAGGACAATCAGAGAATGTAGAAACACTTATGGATCGTGTAGAACGTCTGTATCAGAAACTAGCGAAAGCTGGTTTGCGTAAAGGGAATGATCTTCAGTTTTTAAGTCATATTCTTTCACTAAAGAAGGATGTCCGTGAAGAAATGTTAGTTGCAACATGTACAAACATATGGAATTTGTTAAAACAAGAAAAGGTAAAAGTGAAACAGATGCATTATCCAGCAATCGGGCTACTAGCGTTACTTGAAGATGGAGAAAAAGAGATTTATGCTATTAAAGCGTTGATTGAAAAACTGCAGGGGGAGAAATTATTCCGTTGGCATGCAGATGCGAATATTCTTATTGCTATTCAACTGTTCGTAAGTCAGAAAGGTGAGGAAAGTAAAGCTACCAACACAGGTTTACAAACTATGATAGAAGTCCTCATACAAGCACAACAAGCAGCTATGATGGCAACGATTGCCGCTTCATCTGCAGCAACATCTTCTGCTAGTAGTAGCTCATAATATGTAACTACTTTAATAAGGAAGGTAAAAAAGCCCATCACTTTCTAATGAGTGATGGGCTAAATATTTTTACATAATCAGCATTATTTTTTCGACTCTTTCAAATGTTTGAGTTGTGTAACAATCATAATGCTAATAACAACGAGTAAAAACCATGAACTAATTTTGCTTAAGTGAACGAGATTCCACGCTTCCCGTTGATTTGGATATTGCCATGCTCCGAAAAATGTTGCGATGTTCTCTGCAATCCAAATAAAGAACCCAATAAGGAAAAAGGAGAGAACGAGTGGCATTTTATATGTAACGCCTCGTAATGAAAATTCTACAAATGTCCGAAAGAAAACGATGAATAAAAGTACAGTTAATACCCATCTAAAGTCATATAGAAAATGATGTGTGAAAAAATTAAAGTAAATCATAGCGCCTAGCGGTATAGCAAAAATAGCCCTCGGCCAATGGTACATTTGTAAATGTAATCTTCTCCACGCTTGGCATATGTAACTGGCAACACTTGCATACATAAAGCCACTGTAAAGTGGAACTCCAAAAACTTTTGAATATGCCTCTTCTGGATAACTCCATGAACCGAAATGTACTTTATATATTTCTAGTAAAAGCCCGATAAGGTGAAAAACAGTAATTACTTTTAGTTCATCTTTCGTCTCAAGTCCAGTCTTATACATAATCCACTGCATAAGAAGACATACGATGAGTATGAAATCATAGCGGTATAACCCTGGGATGGAAATGATTTTTGATAGGGCTAGTGTTAAGAAAATAACGACTGGGAATAAACAGGATAATGCTTGCTCGTAAGTGAAATGTAATAGTTGTTTTATATAGAACATTGTATCTCCTTTTTGTTAGAAAAATCAAAATAATGACTAAGTATACTACAATTTAAAAAATAAACCAGCAGTCTATTTTGCATGTATTTGTAAGTTTTAGAAAGGAATTGTAATA